>NZ_MUFD01000017.1:0-74443 GCF_001995405.1 Salinivibrio sp. AR640
AGTAGTAAATCCACCGAAGCTTCAATACTGCCGTTTCCGCTCGACTTGCATGTGTTAGGCCTGCCGCCAGCGTTCAATCTGAGCCATGATCAAACTCTTCAATTAAAGTTTTGGTGTTTGCTTTTCCTAAGAAAAGACAAACGGCTCGATAAATACTGTTTTGTTCGTCTCTTGCGAGACAAACGAATTGACTGTGCCGAATAACTAAAAGTTATATCGTATTGTTCACTCAGTTCATCGAATAAATCTTTTTGYCTATTCTCAACGAGTGCCCACACAGATTGCATAGGTCAAATTGTTAAAGAGCATTGACTGTGCGAAGCTGCGCTTCGCTTGGTCAGGGCTGCGTATCTTACGCGCCTTACCGTTAAAGTCAAGAAGAAATTTTATCTTTTATTTTCAACCCTCAGGCTGGAAATAAAACTTCTTTTTGACTCCCCTAACGCTTGGCGTTAGGTGGACGGTTATCTTAATCTTTTAAAAACTCACGTCAAGCGTTTATTTTTATTTGATTTTTTACTTCAACATGGCGCTGAGCGCTTGTCCTGCGTGCCGTGTCGATGGAGGCGCATTATAGAGAAGTTGATCGCCTTAGCAAGAGGGAAAAGCGACTTTTTTTGCAAAAAGCCGCCGTTCGGTCAAATAATCAGCGCTATGGGCTAAAACTGAGCAAATTGATCAGTAAATGCTTTCACTTTTTGCCAATCGGTATATTCCACTTCCTTACTCGTATCCGTCTCGCCGCCGGTAATATGCATAATCAAGCGAATCATCATACGATCGAACCATTTATAGCGCGGGTAGTAGAGGGCTCCGGCGAACACGCCATGCAACTGAGGCGTCCATGGCGACTTTTCTAGAAACTTACGACTATAGGCGCTCGTTTCTGCGGTATCTTTACCAGGTTTACGCGCGGTTAAATTGACACTAAAAAAGCCCGCTTTCACTCGGTTTAGCTGTTCGCTGTGCGTATCGATAAATTGATAGAGCTTTTTATTGAAGTGGCCATAACGAATCGATGCTCCGATTAACACCCGATCATATTGGGTAAGATCGAGTGTTGGCACTTGATGGAGATCGCTCACGTCACACTGCGCACGTTCTCCAAGCTGACTCTCTATATAATGTAGAATCTTCTTAGTTTGCCCTTCCCGACTTGAGTGTAACAGCAGCACTTTCTGCGTTGCGTTGCTCATTGCTTCTCCTTCCCCTGTTTAGCTACGCCAAAAAGTGGGGGTAAATAAAACCAGTAATGTGAATATCTCTAAACGACCAAACAGCATCGCCAGGATCAGTACCCATTTCGCTGTGTCATTAATATCACCAAAGTGAGCAGCCACTTCGCCCAAGCCTGGGCCGAGATTATTGAGTGTGGCCGCCACAGCCGAAAAAGCGGTCAGCTCTTCGATGCCGGTTGCAATTAACGCCAGCATACAGATCACAAAGACCAACGCATAGGCGGAGAAAAATCCCCATACCGCGTCGACAACTTGTTGACGTAAGGCTTTGTTACCCACCTTAATCGTATACACTGCACGGGGATGGACTAAGCGCTTAAGCTCGCGCGTTCCTTGTAGTGAAAGCAATAAGATACGAATGACTTTCATCCCCCCACCTGTTGAGCCTGCACACCCGCCGATAAAGGAAGTGAATAACAATAGAACAGGTAAAAACAGCGGCCAATGAGCAAATGTCGTCGTGGTATAGCCTGCGGTGGTTGAAATAGATACCGACTGAAATAATGCTTGAGTGAAAGTTTCAGCGGAACTGTCATAGACTTGATGTCCACTCAGCATAGCAAACACCACCAGCCATAATAGGAGCTGAATCACCAAAAATGCGCGAAATTCTGGATCGCGCAAGTAAAACTTTAAATTGAGCCCGTTATTAGCAAAGGCCGCAAAGTGAAGCGAAAAGTTGCAAGCAGATATCAACAAGAAGACCACGGTGATCAGGTTTACGGCCGTACTGTCAAAGTGACCGATACTTGCGTCATGGGTTGAAAAACCGCCAATTGCAACGGTTGAAAAGCTATGCCCAATCGCATCAAACGCTGACATACCGGCCAACCAATAGGCTAACGCGCAGCTGACCGTCAGTGTCAGATAAATGTACCAAAGGACTTTCGCGGTTTCGGCTATCCTGGGCGTCATTTTGGTATCTTTGACCGGCCCTGGGATCTCTGCACGATAAAGCTGCATGCCCCCGATGCCAAGCACGGGAAGAATCGCCACCGCTAAGACGATAATCCCCATTCCGCCCAGCCATTGAAGCAGCTGGCGATAAAATAGAATAGCCTTAGGGAGCTCGTCCAACCCCACGATCACGGTCGCCCCTGTCGTCGTTAACCCCGAAAAGGACTCAAAAAACGCCTCACTGACCGATAAATCAGGCTGTTCCGACAACATCAGCGGCACAGAGCCTGCGCTGCCGATCACCGTCCAGAACAGCACGACAATTAAAAAACCGTCGCGCGCTTTGAGTTCATGCCGGTAATCACGGTTTGGAAACCAAAGTAATCCGCCCCCCGCAAGCAGTAAGAAAAATGTCAATACAAACGGGAGCCCAGCACCGTCACGGTAAATAAAAGCCACCAGCGCAGGGGCGAGCATGGTAATGCTGAACAGGGCCAGTAGAAGTCCGACGATGCGGGTAATGGAACGAAATTGCATAGCCTGACGTGGCCCTCTTATCAGCGACAGCCTTTTACTGCCGTCTCATCGTTACACGTAAAGCAGGCTAAATGCCTGACGTTAATTATTGATGTTCTGTTGAGTAAGCTTGTGCCTGCCCACGAGTTTGATTTTTTAGCGCATCAAGAAAACCTTCGATGAATCGCGCATCAATACGGACAGCTAGCTGCACATTATGACTGAACGCAGCATCAAGCTGAATGCCATGGTACTGCTTTAGTAGCGCCTCGATAGTATCAATGTGAGCATATTCACAGCTTATTGTGTAAGGAACCGTGACAGCAACCTCACGCGTTGTTAATAAGCTTAGCGCTTGTTGCACACTGGTACCGTATGCTTTCACTAAGCCCCCGGTACCCAGTTTGATCCCACCGAAATAACGGACAACCACCGCACAGACCTCTCCGACTTTTGCGCCCGACAGTTGCGCAAGCATTGGTTTACCTGCGGTTCCTGCGGGCTCGCCATCGTCACCACAGCCCCATTGTACCGATGATTCGGGTCTTCCCGCGACGAAGGCCCAACAATGATGGCGCGCATCAGGGTAAGCGTTGCGTAAAGATTGAATAAACTGCTTCGCGTCTGCCTCACCCGGTGTGTGAGCAAGATAGGTGATAAATCGGCTCTTTTTTATTTCAAGCTCGTGCCTGACAGTCTCTGCAGGAACCGCATAAGGCGTGATCGGCATAATGATATAATCCTTGAGTTTCTACCTTGCACTTTATCATATCTCCGCTTCTTCTACAGGGACGCCCACGCAGCAAAAACAATCCACACCACATATTTTAAACATTCGTTTAACTTTTGGTTGTCATTTATTATAACAATGATCCACACTAGAGCTCATCTGGTCTAACCAGAACAGTATTCAACCAGGATGGTACGGCCAACGTGGAGAAAAACCATGATCTACCAAGGAGATAACCTTTCAGTTCGTGCATTGGAAAACGGCATTGTAGAACTGACACTGGACAGCCAGGGTTCTGTCAACAAACTGGATCTGTCGACGCTAGAAAGCTTAGACCGAGCCCTCGACGCCTTAGCAGGCCGAGAAGATGTAAAGGGGCTCATGCTCACATCTGCAAAGTCGGCCTTTATTGTCGGCGCCGATATCACCGAGTTTCTCGGTTTATTTGCCAAGCCCGACCAAGAGCTCTCTGATTGGGTTTCGCGCGCGAACGCAATCTTCAATCGTTTAGAAGACCTCCCCTATCCGACGATCAGCGCCGTCAACGGCCATGCCTTAGGGGGCGGCTGCGAGTGTATTCTTTCTACCGATTTACGTGTTGCAAGCTCTGACGCACGGATTGGTCTCCCCGAAACCAAACTGGGTATTATGCCTGGGTTTGGTGGCACTGTGCGCTTACCGCGTTTAGTGGGTGCCGATACGGCGATGGAAATTATCACTGCAGGTAAAGAAAAACGCGCCGCGGCAGCGCTCAAAGAAGGATTAGTGGATGCCGTCGTTGAAGTAGATAACCTTCGTGACGCGGCAATCAGTATGCTCACTCAAGCCATCAATGAAAAAATTGATTGGCAAGGCCGTCGTCAGCAGAAAAAACAACCATTGGGGCTAAACCGCACAGAAGCCGCCATGAGTTTTACCATGGCTAAAGGCATGGTGGCTCAGGTAGCCGGTAAGCACTATCCAGCGCCAATGACTGCCGTGACGGCCATTGAAGAGGCGGCCGGCATGACACGCGATGAGGCACTCAAGGTCGAAAATCGCTATTTCGTGAAACTGGCAAAAACCGACGTTGCTCAAGCCTTAGTCGGGATTTTCCTCAATGATCAAGTGATCAAAGGCAAGGCGAAAAAAGCCGCTAAACAAGGGAAAGATACCCAGCGTGGTGCCGTTCTAGGTGCAGGTATTATGGGCGGCGGCATCGCCTACCAATCGGCCCTAAAAGGCGTGCCTGTGATGATGAAAGACATTGCACAAGCATCGCTAGATTTGGGCATGAAAGAGGCCACCAAGCTACTCAATAAGCAACTCGAACGCGGTCGTATCGATGGCTTTAAAATGGGCCAAGTGCTGTCGTCAATCACCCCAAGTCTACACTATGCCGGCATTGAACATAGCGATGTAGTTGTTGAGGCTGTGGTAGAGAACCCTAAAATCAAAGCCAGTGTTCTCAAAGAGGTAGAAGAGCAAGTGAGTGCGGATGCGGTAATTGCATCGAATACCTCCACCATTCCTATCAATACGTTGGCCAAGTCAATGGCGCGCCCAGAAAACTTCTGTGGCATGCATTTCTTTAACCCCGTCCACCGCATGCCGTTGGTCGAGGTGATTCGAGGCGAAAAGACCTCCGATGAAACCATTGCCCGTGTGGTTGCCTATGCAGCGAAAATGGGCAAATCACCGGTTGTTGTCAATGACTGTCCCGGGTTTTTCGTCAACCGCGTACTCTTCCCCTATTTCCATGCCTTTAGCCTTCTTCTTCGTGACGGTGTGGATTTCCAACGCATCGATAAGATTATGGAGAAGCAATTTGGCTGGCCAATGGGCCCTGCCTACTTACTCGACGTGGTTGGTATCGATACCGCGCACCACGCGCAAGCGGTTATGGCAGAAGGCTTTCCTGATCGCATGAGTAAATCTGGTCGTGATGCGATTGATGTGATGTTCGACGCCGAGCGTTTCGGTCAAAAGAACGGCAAGGGTTTCTATCGCTACTCTATCGATAAAAAAGGGAAGCCGAAAAAAGAAGCTGATGAGGCCGTACCTGGGTTACTTGCCTCCGTGATCGAGGGGAATCAGTCAGATATCAGTGATGAAGATATAATTGCTCGTATGATGGTGCCGATGGTCAATGAAGTGGCACGTTGTCTCGAAGAAAACATTATCGCCTCTCCTGCTGAAGCAGATATCGCCTTGGTCTATGGCATTGGTTTTCCGCCATTCCGCGGTGGTGCTTTCCGTTATGTTGATACTCTGGGTGTTGATCACTATGTCGCAATGGCAGACAAATTCTCTGATCTTGGCGCCTTGTATCATGTCCCAACGGATATGAAACGTCGTGCGGGCGACAAACAGGCTTACTTTGATGTGACCCCGGTCAACGCACCGCAATCAGCCTAAGGTTAAGGAGAGAACAATGAACAATGTAGTGATCGTTGACTGTATTCGTACACCAATGGGCCGCTCTAAAGGCGGTGTATTTCGCAATGTACGCGCGGAGGACTTATCGGCGCACTTGATGAAATCCTTACTGACTCGCAACCCAGCAGTCGAAAGCAGCGCAATTGAAGATATTTATTGGGGCTGTGTCCAGCAAACGCTAGAACAAGGCTTTAATATTGCGCGTAATGCCGCTTTATTAGCGGGGATCCCACACTCCGTTGGTGCTACCACCGTCAACCGCCTGTGTGGTTCGTCGATGCAAGCGCTACACGATGCAGCGCGTGCAATCATGGTTGGCGATGGTGACACCTTCATGATTGGGGGCGTGGAGCATATGGGACACGTGCCGATGAACCATGGTGTCGACTTCCATCCTGGTTTGTCTAAATCGGTTGCAAAAGCAGCAGGCATGATGGGGCTTACTGCAGAAATGCTTGGTCGTATGCATGGTATTAGCCGCCAAATGCAAGACGAGTTTGCTGCTCGCTCTCATGCGCGTGCTCACGCAGCCACGGTAGAAGGGCGTTTTAGACAAGAGATAGCCCCTATCGAAGGCCATGATGCCAACGGTCTACTGACTCTGGTTGAAGATGATGAGGTGATTCGTCCAGAAACCACGGTTGAAAGCTTGGCCAACCTGCGCCCCGCCTTTGACCCTGTTACGGGCACAGTGACGGCGGGTACTTCATCGGCGCTATCAGATGGCGCATCAGCAATGCTAGTGATGAGCGAAGAAAAAGCCAAATCACTCGGGCTCCCTATTCGAGCACGCATTCGTGCGATGAGCGTTGCCGGCTGTGATCCATCAATTATGGGTTATGGCCCAGTGCCAGCCACCCAAAAAGCACTGAAACGCGCTGGATTGAGTATCGATGATATTGATCTTGTGGAGCTGAACGAAGCATTTGCCGCGCAATCACTACCTTGCGTCAAAGATCTCGGCCTGATGGATAAAGTCGATGAAAAGGTCAATCTCAATGGCGGCGCCATTGCCTTGGGTCACCCATTAGGCTGTTCAGGTGCACGCATCTCGACCACCTTGTTGCATCAAATGGAGCGTCAAGATGCCACCTTAGGGTTGGCAACCATGTGTATTGGTTTGGGTCAAGGGATTGCCACCGTGTTCGAACGCGTGTAATGCCTTCTTCGTGACGATAAAAGAGCGGTGTTTACCGCTCTTTTTTTTGGGTTGCGTCTAACGGCGTTCAATCGCATAGTGATTGATATAACGCAAGTGGTCGATTATTCGCTCGGCCTAGTATGGCCGCTCACTTATTCCAACCGGGAGAATGCCATGTTTAACGCGCTTGTCCTCGAACAACACGAAAAACAAACCCTCGCCAATATCACCGCCTTAGCAGAGAGTGATCTCCCTGACGGCAATGTTACCGTCGATATTGACTATAGTTCACTCAATTACAAAGATGGCCTCGCCATTACCGGCAAAGGGAAAATTGTGCGCCAATTTCCGATGGTGCCAGGTATTGATTTTGCTGGCACGGTTGCAGACAGCCAGCACCCAGACTATCAACCTGGAGATAAAGTGGTGCTGACCGGCTGGGGCGTCGGTGAAGGCCACTGGGGTGGCATGGCTGAGAAAGCGCGCGTTAACGGTGATTGGTTAGTCCCCTTAGCCGAAGGGCTGACTGAACAACAAGCCATGATGGTCGGCACCGCTGGGTTGACTGCCATGTTATGCGTACAAGCCTTGATTGATGGCGGCGTTAAGCCAGAAGACGGCAAAGTATTAGTCACGGGCGCCAGTGGTGGCGTAGGCTCTGTCGCCGTCACCTTATTACATGCTCTCGGTTATCGCGTCAGTGCTGTCACTGGCCGCCTAGACGCAAACCAAACCTGGCTTGAACAGCTTGGTGCCAATGACGTTTTACCGCGCGACGCATTTAGCGCCCCTGGGCGCCCGCTTGATAAACAACACTGGGCTGGTGCAGTTGATACCGTCGGCAGTCAAATGCTCGCCAACGTGCTGTCACAAATTCAGTATGGTGGTACGGTCGCTGCATGTGGCCTTGCCGGTGGCTTTGACCTCCCTGCCACCGTCATGCCATTTATTTTGCGGAATGTACGCTTGCAAGGAGTGGACTCTGTCTCTTGCCCGAGACCACAACGGCTCGCCGCATGGCAGTCACTCACCAAGCTGTTACCCGCACGCTACTTTGAACAAGCGTGCCACACTATCGCCCTGGCCCAGACGCCAGCGTACGCCGATAAAATCATCAATGGCGAAATAAAAGGCCGCGTGGTGATTGATATCACCAAGCAAGACTAACCATAAACGCAAGATTCATCATATGACACAAGGTCAATACTCAGCGAGATATTGGCCTTGTTTCCGTTACTGGTTTTCTCTGAATAACAGGCAAAAAAAATCCCGCTCTGAAAGCGGGGAAGCCCAAGAAAACTAGGGAGTGAGAGTGAGTGTCGCTGTTGAGTGAGTTAGCTAGCCTTGCGAAGAATCTGTTGGCTGAACGGTCAATGTTTCCATCAACAACCCCAGCGCAGACACCAGCAATGCTAAAGTCGTTAATAGAGCGTGACCCTGACTATGCGCTAAGTCTAAAAAAGCAAGGGCGCTCAATCCTGTATAAGCCAATACACGGTAGCCATAAGTAAAACCAAATTGTTGCTCGTTTACTTTTCTCATGCCACTCGCCATTCGTTAACGACTTGTTAATTAATTTACACAATAATTTTACAATCACAACCCTATTTGAATAATTCTGACTCGTAAGTATGATCAGGTCGACATTTTTTGAGGACACCGACATGACGACGCTTTTTAACCATGCTGATCATCAGCTTGATGCTTTAGGGTTGCGCTGCCCTGAACCTGTAATGATGGTACGTAAGCGTATCCGCCATATGGATGACGGTCAGACCTTGCTTATCACCGCTGATGATCCCTCTACGACACGAGATATTCCGAGTTTTTGTCGCTTTATGGACCATATCCTGGTCGCTGCCCAAACAGAGACCGTGCCGTTTCAATTTTTGATCAAAAAAGGGCTGGCATAATGCCAACCCTTATACCAATTCATCATTGTCCTGCGTTAACTCAGTAGATACCAGGTATCGAGTACAGCCAATGCCGCAAACATGGCCGCGGCAAGCGCGCGTACCACCGCAAATGGCACATGGCGCTGAATCTTATCGCCGGCTAAAACCACGGGAACATTGGCTAACAGCATCCCAATGGTAGAACCAATCACCACAACCCACAGTGCATCATTAAACTGTGCCCCCAGTGCCGTGGTCGCCAATTGGGTTTTATCCCCTATTTCAGCGACAAAAAAGGCGGTAAAACTGGCCCAAAATGCACTCTTTCCCTGTATGCCTTCATCCTCAAGCTTATCTGGGATCAGCATCCAAACCGCCATCACACTAAAACTGATAATCAAAATGACGTGTAAAACGGTGTCTGTTAGAACGTCTGCGGCCACCACACCAAGCCATGCGGCTATTGCATGGTTAACCAAAGTGGCTAATAGAATGGCACTGACAATCACCGCGGGTTTTCGAAACCGGGTCGCCAACGCCAAAGATAGTAACTGGGTTTTATCCCCTATTTCCGCCAAGGTGACGGTGGAAATAGAAATAGCAAGAACGCTCATGACAATGCTCATCTGGGGCAGGGCTTATTATGATTCAACCACGACAACACACACGCCCCACCCCGGTTCGTGCGATTGTCGTTGGTCTCGTCAAGCCCAGAGCACCATAAAGGTGGGCTTGCAATCACCATGAAGATTTTGCTTCAACTATGTTGATGATTGCCCCACTGACTGTGCAGTGGTCGACTACTCCCCAAGACGGCGCTAGTTTACGATTTGAACAATCATTTGGCAACGTCTATTCATCCATATTACCGCTGTATCGATAAGTCGGTTAAAGACGCACAAAAATCCGCCAGCCCCCTACTGCTTGAGCGCGCTGCGAGTTATAATTGCCAGCTATTTTCTCCATTCATCAACTCGCGCGAACCTGACAATGCATAAATTCGATATCAAAACCTTTCAGGGTATGATCCTCGCGCTGCAGGATTATTGGGCCCAGCAAGGCTGTACCATTGTTCAGCCGCTAGACATGGAAGTGGGGGCGGGAACCTCCCACCCGATGACATGCTTGCGTGCCCTTGGACCAGAACCGATCGCAGCGGCTTACGTTCAACCTTCTCGTCGTCCAACCGATGGTCGTTATGGTGAGAACCCAAACCGTTTGCAGCACTATTATCAATTTCAAACCATTCTCAAACCATCACCCGACAATATTCAGGAGCTCTATCTAGGCTCTCTGCGTGTGTTAGGTATAGATCCCGAAGTTCACGATATTCGCTTTGTCGAAGATAACTGGGAAAACCCAACACTGGGTGCGTGGGGTTTAGGCTGGGAAGTGTGGCTTAACGGAATGGAAATTACCCAGTTTACCTACTTCCAGCAAGTCGGTGGTCTGGAATGCAAACCCGTTACCGGCGAAATCACTTATGGTATCGAGCGCTTGGCCATGTACATCCAAGAAGTCGATTCTGTCTATGACTTAATCTGGACTGATGGTCCGTTTGGCAAAGTGACCTACGGCGATATTTTCCATCAAAACGAGGTGGAGCAGTCGACCTACAACTTTGAACATGCTGATGTTGACTTTCTGTTCCGCTACTTTGATCAGTGCGAAGCCGAAAGTACCAAGCTCTTGGATCTCGAGCAGCCGCTCCCCTTGCCTGCTTATGAGCAGATCCTAAAGGCTGGTCATGCGTTTAACCTACTGGATGCGCGAAAAGCCATCTCAGTGACTGAACGCCAACGCTATATTTTACGCATTCGTACCCTGACTAAGCGGGTTGCTGAGGCGTACTATGCATCACGCGAAGCACTGGGCTTCCCCATGTGCCGCCACACTCAATAAGGGAGCATCATGGCAACGCAAAATTTCCTGATAGAGCTAGGTACGGAAGAGCTACCACCGACAGCATTGCGCACACTGGCTGAAGCCTTCGCGAGTCAGTTTGAAGCGCAACTAAAAGACGCTGACCTGAGCCACCAAGGTGTTACTTGGTATGCATCGCCTCGCCGGCTGGCGTTAAAAGTGGCCGCTTTGAGCGATCGCCAACCCGATAAGGTCGTAGAAAAACGCGGACCCGCGGTCAGCGCTGCTTTTGACGCCGACGGCAATCCCACCAAAGCCGCCATGGGTTGGGCGCGCGGTAATGGTATTGATGTCAGCGAAGCTGAACGCTTAAAAACCGATAAAGGTGAGTGGCTGCTTTATCGTCAACACGTTCCTGGCCAAGCCATTGACGCTTTGCTGCCCGTGCTAGCCGATAACGCGCTAAACAAGTTGCCTATTCCTAAACCCATGCGCTGGGGTGATAAAGACACCCAGTTTATCCGCCCGGTGAAAACCTTGGTAATGCTATACGGCGAAACCTTAATTGAAGGCACGATTTTGGGCGTGGCGTCCGACCGTGTTATTCGTGGTCACCGCTTCATGGGTGAGCCGAATTTAACCCTGGCTCACGCCGATCACTACCCTGAGCGTCTCGAGCGGGAAGGCAAAGTGATGGCGGATTATGAAAAGCGTAAGGCATTGATTATTAGAGATGCCAAAGCAGCCGCGGACGCAGTGGGCGGAATGGCTGAGCTGGATGAAGACTTGGTCGAAGAAGTCACCTCATTGGTAGAATGGCCGGTAGTACTGACCGCCTCTTTCGAGAACAAATATCTCAAAGTACCGTCTGAAGCGCTGGTGTACACCATGAAAGGCGATCAAAAGTACTTTCCAGTGTATGACGCCAACGGCGAGCTACTGCCTAAGTTTATCTTTGTTTCTAACATTGAATCGAAAGATCCGACACAGGTTATCTCAGGGAACGAAAAAGTCGTACGCCCTCGCCTCGCGGATGCGGAGTTCTTCTTTGATACTGATCGCAAGCGCCCATTGATTGATCGCCTGCCAGAGCTTGATAGCGCGGTATTCCAAAAACAATTAGGTACCATCAAAGATAAAACCGACCGCATTACTGCACTTGCAGGACAGATTGCAGAGCGTATCGGTGCCGACAAAGCACACACCGAGCGCGCTGGCCAGCTGGCAAAGTGTGACTTAATGACCTCAATGGTGTTTGAGTTTACCGAAACGCAAGGCGTGATGGGCATGCACTACGCACGTCATGATGGTGAACCAGAAGCGGTTGCGCTGGCACTGAACGAGCAATATTGGCCGCGCTTTGCCGGTGATAAGCTACCTACGACGCCAGTATCGTCAGCCGTTGCAATGGCCGACAAAATGGATACCATCGTCGGTATCTTTGGTATTGGCCAAGCACCAAAAGGGAGTGATCCATTCGCCCTACGCCGTGCTGCTCTCGGTGTGCTACGTATTATCGTTGAAAACGGCTATCAGCTGGATTTAGTCGACCTCATTCGCGACGCCAAAGCCCAATACGATGATCGCCTCACCCATAAAGAAGTAGAGACCGAGGTCTTAGACTTTATGCTAGGTCGTTTCCGCAGCTGGTATCAAGATATGGGCTATAGCGTCGATATTATCCAAGCGGTATTAGCGCGCCGTCCAACCAAGCCTGCCAATTTCGATAGCCGTGTGAAAGCCGTTTCTCATTTCCGTAGCTTGGACGAAGCAGAAGCCTTGGCCGCCGCCAACAAACGTGTTGGCAATATCCTTGCGAAGTACGACGGCGAGCTGCCCAGCACAGTCGATAGCAGCTTACTACAAGAAGACGCTGAAAAAGTACTGGCGGATGTAGTGGCAGAAAAAGTCGCTGCGGTTAAGCCTTTGTTTGCTGACAGCGATTATCAAGGCGCGTTGACCGAACTGGCGCAATTGCGCACACCGGTTGATACCTTCTTTGATAATGTGATGGTCATGGCCGATGACCCAGCACTGAAGGCCAACCGTTTAGCGATGCTTCACCTTATCCGTGAGCAGTTCCTCAACGTGGCAGATATCTCGGTACTGCAAAAATAGACCCATCGAAGGCGTTATCAAACCCCGCACTAGCGGGGTTTTTTATGCTAATCCTGGTTATGTTTCACGTGAAACACTAGGCCTATAACCACGATGAATGCTTCGCATCAGTGTACTTACTTCTTCGTTTTACTCTCAACCTAACCTTCCCAGATAGTGGCATATCAACGCTGTACTGATAACGTAACAACCCTGTCAACCACCGGACTTAAAGAGCGTTCGATAACAGCCTCACAACGCTTTCTTTTTCACAAACAATTGTTGTATGTTGATGGCAGCTTAACCAAAACAATGACATAAATATTTGAAGGCAGTAATCATGGAAGTCACTCACTTTGGCGAGAAACTCGCTAACCACTCGGGTATCACCCAGTTAATGGACGATTTGAATGATGGCTTACGTAATCCAGATGCGATTATGCTCGGTGGCGGTAACCCCGCTGCGATACCGGAAATGCTCGATTACTTCAAAACACTGAGCCAATCGATGCTGGATGATGGTAGCCTCGTCCATGCCATGGCCAACTATGATGGCCCACAAGGTAAGTCGGCATTACTGAATGCCCTCGCCGAGCTTCTCAATAAGACCTATGGGTGGCAGCTTTCCAGTAAAAACATCATGCTCACCAACGGTAGTCAAAGTGCGTTCTTTTATCTGTTTAACCTTTTAGCGGGACGTTATTCAGACGGCAGCCATAAAAAGATTTTACTCCCCTTGGCGCCTGAATATATTGGCTATGGCGATGCAGGGATCAGCGACGATATCTTTGTTAGCTACCAACCTGACATTGAGTTAATGGATAATCGACAGTTTAAATATCATGTCGACTTTAGTCGCTTAACCATTGATGACAGCATTGGTGCTATCTGTGCCTCTCGGCCGACCAACCCAACCGGTAATGTGCTCACTGATAGCGAGATCCAGCAGCTTGATAAACTCGCGCGCGAGCATAACATTCCATTGATTATCGATAACGCCTACGGTACGCCGTTCCCTGATATTATCTTTGAAGATGTTGCCCCGTTTTGGAACGACAATACTATTCTTTGCTCTAGCCTCAGCAAGCTAGGGTTACCCGGGGTGCGTTGCGGGATCGTGATCGCCAACGAAGATGTCATCCAAGCCATGTCAAATATCAACGGCATCGTTAGCCTATCGCCAAACAGTGTCGGACCGGCAATGGCGCTGGCGATGATTGAACGAGGTGACTTGTTGCGATTAAGCAAAGAGGTCGTTCGCCCCTTCTACCAACAAAAATCACAGCGCACACTTCGTATGGTGTTGGACACTATTAATGATGAGCGTGTTCGCGTGCATAAACCCGAGGGGGCCATCTTTTTGTGGCTGTGGTTTGAAGACTTACCCATTTCTACCCAAACACTGTACCAGCGACTAAAAGCCCGTGGTGTATTGGTGGTGCCAGGCGAATATTTCTTTATTGGTGTGGAAAGCGAGGATTGGCCTCATGCGAGACAATGTATTCGCATGAACTACGTCCAAGACGACGATACCATGCAACGAGGCATAGAGATTATTGGCGAAGAAGTCATCCGTGCCTACCAAGAGGGCTAACACTGTTTCACGTGGAACACTTACCGAGCTCCTTCTTTACTGTTTCACGTGAAACATTGGCTCAGGCTCAGTTCGAACCAACGTAACAATCTGGCACGTCATCCATCGTTATCATCGACAAGCCAGGTTCCTGCAATGATAAGCAGACTGAAAGCAACCAATATGCATAAATGAAGGGCAGCGTTAGCTGCCCTCTTCGTTACGATTAACTTATTGCTTGGAGTAGCTGCGCCGCTAAACCTTCATGTCTCTGCCGCGCTTATTCTGCGTTTTCTAGCATGCGGTTACCGCCTATTTCGATACGGCGAGGTTTTTCTTCTTCAGGCACCTCACGAACCAGATCAATATGCAGCATGCCGTTTTCCATTTCCGCCCCCATCACTTTAATATGATCGTCGAGGTGGAACTTGCGTTCGAAGTCTCGTTCAGCAATGCCCTGGTATAAGAACTTAGTGTTCTGGTTTCGTTCGGCTTTTTTGCCGGAGATCGTCAGGCTATTTTTTTGCTGAGTGATATCGACTTCATCTTGCCCGAATCCAGCAACAGCCATCGTAATCCGGTACTGGTTCTCCTTACTTTGCTCAATGTTGTAAGGAGGGAACCCACCCGCATTATTAGTGTTACTGTTCTCGACCAAGTCGAACAAACGGTCAAAGCCAATCGCGGTACGATAGAGTGGAGAGAAATCAAAGTTACGCATAATCTTATCCTTCCTATGAAGCAATAAAATGTTATCTACGGCTTTCCAACCTGGACAAGCCCCCAGCGACCCAATGGCATCGCCTCATTACTCTATATAGGGTTGCGCCGATTGATTTCAATGGCTGATTTTAAATTTTTTTCTGTATGTAATCAGTCATACCTTGAGCATTATGTTGCATATATAAATATCAAAAAAGGCCAGCAATACTGCTGGCCTTAATAGAGACAACTAACGGATCAGTAGTTTACACGTCGAGGTTTTCCACTTTCAGCGCGTTGTTTTCAATAAAGGCCCGACGAGGCTCAACTTGATCACCCATCAAGGTGGTAAACAGCTCATCGGCCGCAACCGCATCGTGGATAGTCACCTGCATCATACGGCGCCCTTCAGGATCCATGGTGGTCTCCCAAAGTTGATCAGGATTCATCTCCCCCAAACCTTTATAACGCTGACGCGAGACACCACGCATGGATTCTTTAACCAACCAGTTTAGCGCCTGCTCAAAGGTCTCCACTTTTTGGGTCCGTTCCCCACGCTTCACGTAAGCACCCTCGTCAAGTAGCTGATCGAGTGTTTCCGATAAGCTCGCAATACGCCCATATTCTTTCGAATTCAGGAAGTCATAGCTGACCTGGTACTTGTAATCAACACCATGGGTTCGCACCACCAACTCAGGCACCCAAACTTGATGATCTTCATCAAAGCGACAAGACGCTTTATAGTGGCTTTCACCGGTCGATTTGCGATTAAGGATGTCGACAATGTTCTCAACCCACTTCTTCGCGGCCCATTCGTCACGAAGTTCCTCGACCGCTAAACGCGGTTGGTACAGTAGCTCATTCAGCAATGCCGCAGGATAACGACGCTTCATACGCTGAATCAGTTTAAGCACACCATTGTACTCTTTGACCAGCTTTTCAAGCGATTCACCATGCATCGCTGGCGCATCAGGGTTCACAAATAATGAGGCATTTTCCAGTGCCAGCGCGACCTGATATTGCTCCATCGCTTCATCGTCTTTGATGTACTGCTCTTGCTTACCCTTCTTCACTTTATAAAGAGGTGGCTGAGCGATATAAATATAACCACGCTCAATCAACTCAGGCATTTGGCGATAGAAGAAGGTTAATAACAAGGTACGAATGTGCGAGCCATCAACGTCAGCATCCGTCATGATAATGATGCTGTGGTAGCGTAACTTATCGGGGTTGTACTCTTCGCGACCAATCCCACAGCCCATGGCGGTGATCAAGGTCGCCACTTCTTGCGACGATAACATCTTATCAAAACGGGCTTTTTCCACGTTTAAGATCTTACCTTTAAGCGGCAATATCGCTTGGTTTTTGCGATTACGCCCTTGTTTCGCTGAGCCACCGGCTGAGTCACCCTCCACAATGTAGAGCTCAGACAGGGCGGGATCTTTTTCTTGGCAGTCGGCCAATTTACCAGGCAAGCCAGCTAAGTCCAGAGCCCCTTTACGACGTGTCATTTCACGCGCTTTACGCGCTGCATCACGTGCACGTGCGGCATCAATAATCTTGGAGCACACCACTTTGGCATCGGCTGGATGTTCAATTAAAAAGTCAGACAAGTGGCTGCTCATCGCCGACTCAACCGCCGATTTCACTTCCGATGACACCAGTTTGTCTTTGGTTTGGCTCGAAAACTTAGGATCAGGGACTTTGACCGATACCACCGCCGTCAAACCTTCACGGGCATCATCGCCAGACGTCGCTGCTTTAGCTTTTTTCGAGTAGCCTTCTTTGTCCATAAAGCTGTTTAAGGTTCGCGTCAGTGCACCGCGGAACCCAGCCAAATGCGTACCACCGTCGCGCTGTGGAATATTGTTGGTAAAACAGTAGATGTTCTCTTGGTAACCATCATTCCACTGCATTGAGACTTCGACGCTAACGCCATCATCACGCATATGTTCAAAATGGAACACCGATGGATGAATCGCGGTTTTCTTTTTATTCAAATGCTCAACGAACGCACGAATACCGCCTTCATATTTAAAGTGATCCGATTTGTCTTCCTCGCGCTCGTCAATCAATCGAATCGACACACCCGAGTTAAGGAAAGACAATTCACGTAAGCGCTTGGCGAGGATCTCGTAGTTGAAGTGAATATCCGTGAAGGTTTCTTCACTCGGCCAAAAACGAATGCGGGTACCGGTTTGATCGGTTTCGCCCAGTTGAACCAAGGGACCCAGTGGCTCACCATGAGAAAAATTGAGTTGGTGGGCATAACCGTTACGCCAAATTGTCAATTCAAGCTTTTCTGACAGTGCGTTAACCACAGAGACACCGACACCGTGTAGGCCGCCCGACACTTTATACGAGTTATCATCAAATTTACCCCCGGCGTGCAGCACGGTCATGATAACTTGGGCAGCTGAAACACCCTCTTCTTCGTGAATATCGACAGGGATACCACGACCGTCGTCGCGGACCGACACAGAGCCGTCTTCGTGAATGGTGGTCACGATATCGTTACAATGTCCGGCCAGTGCTTCATCGATCGAGTTATCGACCACCTCAAACACCATATGGTGTAGGCCGGTACCGTCGTCGGTGTCGCCGATATACATTCCCGGACGCTTACGGACGGCATCCAAGCCCTTCAGTACCTTGATACTCGATGAATCGTATTCGTTGGACATTGAGTTACTCTCGCTTATTTATCCTGCGTTAATTTTGCCATGTTCCACATGAAACATCTTACTATTTTCGTCGCAAATTTCCGCGACTTGATCGGCACTAATGGCGCTGACAAAAACCTGCGCCCCGATCCGGGTCAATTCACTGGCTAGCAGTGCCCGGCGGCGGCTGTCTAATTCTGAGGCAAAGTCATCGATCAGGTAGATACAGGCGATGCCTTGCTCTTCGCTATAAAGCTGTCCTTGTGCAAGCCGAAGCGCACAAACCATCAATTTTAGTTGCCCTCGAGAGAGCACATCATCGACCGGGGTACCGGCCACCTTGATGCGTAAATCGGCTTTGTGTGGCCCAGACACCGTGTAGCCCATTTGCTGATCGCGTTCGAAGTTAGTCGCCAACAAAGCCTGGTAATCTGCACCGCGCTCCCAGCCTTGAGAAAACCGAAACTGAATCGAGAACTCGGGTAAAAATGCCTGGCATAACGCCGTTGCGCGCTCGGCCACAGCATTAACATAAGCTTGTCGCCAAACACTAATTTGCTCGGCCAAGCTAGCAAGTTCTGCATCCCACACTTGTATATCACGGTAATTGCGCGCAGTTTTAAGCGCGGCGTTCCGTTGCTTGGTGAGCCGCTTGACCCGCGTCCACGCTTCAAAAAAACCGGGTTGGGAATGAAACACCCCCCAGTCGATAAACGCACGGCGAAATTTAGGACCATCTGTTAATAGCTCAAACCCTTCAGGGGTAATCAGCTGCAAGGGCAAGACTTTGGCCAGTGCCACTAGCTTTTGCCCTTTTTCTTGACCTATTTTAACATCGGCACTGCCGTCTCGGCGCTTTTGAATGCCGACCGGAAGCAAGATCCCATCTTGCGTTTTCACCCGGCCATGGACCGTTAAGCTCGGTTGTTGATGACGGATCACACGGCTGTTCAGTGCGCTGCGAAATGAGCGCCCGTGGCCAAGAAAATGAATCGCCTCCAAGACACTGGTTTTTCCACTGCCGTTGGGGCCAATTAAAAAGTTAAAGCCTGACGACAGTTCGATATCGCAGGCTTCAATATTTCTGAAGTCATGAATGACCAGTCGAGTGAGCGCCATAATCTAGAGGCGAATGGGCATCACGACATACATGGCATCATCGCGATCACAGTCCTCAATCAAAGTACTGCCGACCGCGTCTGTCATTGAAAAACGGACAGTGTTACAGCGCAAAACGTTGAGCACATCTAAAACATAACTGACGTTAAAACCAATCTCGATGGCCTCGCCTTGATAATTCACTTCCAAAAATTCTTCGGCTTCTTCTTGCTCGGGGTTATTGGCAGAGATGCGCAGCTCACTGCCATCAATATTCATCCGAACACCACGGAATTTCTCATTCGACAGCACCGCGGCTAACGACAAGGCTTGCTTGAGCTCCGCGCAATTAACCTCAAGTGTCCGAGACGTCGATTGCGGCAGCACTCGGCGATAGTCAGGAAATCGTCCATCGACTAACTTCGAAGTAAAGGTCACGTTGCCGACTACCGCACGAATATTGGAAGCACCAATCTGAATATTGACCGGATTCTCACTATCATCCAACAAACGCGCTAGCTCACTGACGCCTTTACGCGGCACAATCACTTGTTGCGCTGGCGCGCTTTCATCCATGGTCAGGTGGCACACTGCCATACGGTGACCATCGGTCCCTACCGTACGTAGCGTTTGTCCATCGGTTTCGAACAGCAAGCCATTGAGATAATACCGCACATCTTGGTTTGCCATTGAAAACTGAGTCGCATCAATCAGGTGATTCAGTTTATTTTGTGGCAGCTGCAGGCTTACATCCGCTTGCCAATCATCGATGTTGGGATAATCGCTAGCCGGTAAGGTGGACAAGGTGAACCGGCTTCGACCCGCTCGCACCACGACACGATCACCTTCTTGAGCAACCGTAATACGAGCTTCACTGTTCAAGCCTTTGATAATATCCATGAACTTACGCGAGGGAACCGTTATCGCCCCATCTTGATGCTCTCCCTCCAACGGTGCCGTTGCATTAAGCTCTACCTCCATATCAGTGGCGGTGAGCTTAAGTTGCTGCTCGGCGACTTCAATCAGAAGATTGCTTAAGATCGGTAAGGTACTGCGCCCACCTAAAGCCCCAGAAACTTGTTGCAGCGGTTGAAGTAGCTGCTCACGCGTAAGAATAAATTTCATAATTAGGACGACAATGTTCGAATCAGGTTAGAGTAATCTTCTTTAATATCGTGACTTTCTTCACGCAGTTGCTCAATTTTACGGCATGCATGCAATACGGTTGTATGGTCACGACCGCCAAAGGCATCACCAATTTCTGGCAAGCTGTGGTTGGTCAGCTCTTTCGATAAGGCCATCGCCATTTGACGAGGGCGTGCTACCGAGCGAGACCGGCGCTTAGATAACAAATCCGCCATCTTGATTTTATAATATTCTGCCACGGTTTTCTGAATATTATCGATAGTGACCAGCTTTTCTTGTAGCGCCAACAAATCGCGCAACGCTTCCCGAACGAAATCAATGGTGATCGCGCGGCCGGTAAAGTTGGCGTTGGCAATGACACGATTAAGCGCCCCTTCCAGTTCACGGACATTCGACCGCAACCGCTTAGCAATAAAGAAGGCAACTTCATCCGGCAAACGAATCGCGTGGTCTTCTGCCTTTTTCATCAAGATCGCCACACGCGTTTCCAATTCAGGCGGTTCAATAGCAACCGTCAGGCCCCAACCAAAGCGTGATTTCAAGCGATCCTCAACCCCATTGATTTCTTTTGGGTAGCGATCAGAGGTCAAAATGATCTGCTGATTCCCCTCAAGCAAGGCATTAAAGGTATGGAAAAACTCTTCTTGTGAGCGCTCTTTATTGGCAAAAAACTGAATATCATCGATCAAGAGCGCATCCACGCTACGGTAGTAGCGCTTAAACTCTTCGATGGCGTTGTTCTGCAGTGCTTTGACCATGTCTTGCACAAACCGCTCAGAGTGCATGTAAACCACGCGAGCATCTGCCTTTCGATCGGAAATAGCATTGCCCACCGCATGGAGCAAATGCGTTTTACCCAGACCCGTCCCACCATACAAAAACAGCGGATTATATGCCGCTCCCGGGTTTCCCGAGACCTGCCGTGCCGCCGCGAGTGCAAGCTGGTTCGATTTACCTTCCACAAAGTTATTAAACTTGTGTTTCGGATTCACGTTGGAGCGATGATTGACATCCGATTGCACCGGTGACGGTGCCGGCTCCCAAACGCGTCCACGAGTGGGGGCAGGGGCCGCTTGTTGAGGCGCAGGGGCTGACGCCGGACCTGCTGGCGCAGATTGCGGCGCAGCAGCAACCGGTTTACTGCCCACTTCAAAGCGCAGCATAGGCACGTCGACACCACAAAACTCATTCAGCAGTTGATTAATCTGATGCAAATATTTATCACGCACCCAATCAAGCACAAAACGGTTAGGGGCAAACAGGGTCAACGTATTGTCATTGAGTTCGGCTTGAAGTGGCCGTACCCACATACTAAATTCTGTTGCAGGTAAATCATCTTGAAGCCGTTCAAGACACTGCAACCAAAGCGATGATGACACGTTTGACTCCACGCAGTTATACCGAAAAGGAAAAGGTCATAATGGTACTCCTGTCGCGCTCAGATCGCTACCCACAAGATCCCGAAATCAGTGAATAAGATCCGACTTATGCACATAGATCCCACAGATAACCCAGAGATCGCCACAGCCTACCCGCTTTTTACTCACAACATTACGCACATGGTCGTCGTGACCAGTCCGAGAATTCCAGGCCATGTCCGCATCGATCCGACTCACGCCTGTTAATACGTTATTACTCATAACAACAAGGTATTTCTCGTCCCTCCCTCGCCCCTCTATATTACGTTTCCTATCAATATTGATGTGGTTATTACGGAGTTTTTCATGACTAAATGGATCCTCAACGCCCTGCTCAGCCTGAGCATGGTGATTTCAGTCCCCGCTTTTGCATCAGACACCGTCAAAGTGGGCATGTCTGGCCGATACTTTCCTTTTACCTTTGTCAAACAAGACCAACTACAAGGCTTTGAAGTCGACCTTTGGGATGAGATTGGTCAGCGTAATGACTACGATATCGAGTATGTAACGGCTAACTTCTCGGGCTTATTTGGGCTTTTACAAACTGGCCGTATCGATACGATTTCAAACCAAATCACTATCACCGATGAGCGCCAAGCGAAATATTTGTTTACCAACCCGTATGTCGTCGATGGGGCGCAAATCACGGTTCGTAAGGGCAATGACGCGATTCAGTCCGTCGCAGATTTAAAAGATAAGACGGTCGCGGTGAACTTGGGCTCTAACTTTGAGCAACTCCTTCGCGATCATTCAGCGTCCGATGATATCCATATCAAAACCTACGAAACCGGTATTGAGCACGATGTGGCCCTGGGCCGTGCCGATGCGTTTATTATGGACCGCCTCTCCGCACTACAATTGATCAAAGAGTCGGGCTTGCCTCTACAATTAGCGGGTCAGCCTTTTGAAACCATTGCCAACGCCTGGCCATTTGTTGACAACGACCGCGGCCAGCGCTTACGTGATGAGGTGAACACAACACTCGTCAACATGCGTGATGACGGCACGTTAGCCGATATTTCGATCAAGTGGTTTGGTGCTGACGTCACCCAAAAGTAAGTATTCACCAACATTAAAAAGCCCGCGTTGGCGGGCTTTTTTGTTTAAAGGACTCTCATGGCGTTTGATTTCGATTATATGGTCTCGCTGTTCCCTCTATTGCTTAGCTATTTAGGGATCACCATGGAAATGGCCTTTTTGGGGCTACTTTTCTCCCTCGCCTTAGCCGTCGCCATCGCCTTAATTCGCGTCTTTCGTGTCCCTGGGTTAAATGGCTTAGCGCAAATCTTCATTAGCTTCTTTCGCGGCACCCCTTTATTGGTGCAGTTGTTTTTGCTCTATTATGGCTTACCACAGGTGATCCCCAGTTTAGTGGGGATGGATGCCTTTACTGCAGCCGTGATTGGGATCAGTTTGCACTTTTCTGCCTATATGGCCGAATCGATTCGTGCCGCAATTCTCGGGGTCGATCGCAGTCAGATGGAAGCGAGCTTAGCCATCGGCATGACGACGCGACAAGCCATGCAACGCATTATTTTACCGCAAGCCGTGCGCATTGCTCTGCCGTCATTGATGAACTATTTCATCGATATGATTAAAGCCACCTCTCTCGCTTTTACACTAGGCGTGACCGAAATCATGGCACAAGCGCAAATGGAAGCCTCATCCAGTTTCAAGTTTTTTGAAGCATACCTGGCCGTCGCGCTCATTTACTGGGCGATCGTGGTCGCACTCACCCGCGTGCAATATTGGGCCGAAGCACATCTCAATAAGGCGTATCAACGATGATAAAAATAGAAAAGTTGAAAAAAGTCTATCAGGGCATCGCTGTTCTCGATGGGATTGATTTGGCTATCGAACGTGGCGAAATCGTCTGTATTATTGGTCCAAGTGGTACTGGGAAATCTACTTTATTGCGCTGCATTAATTTCCTAGAGCGTGCGGAACAAGGGGTGATAACAATCGGCGAACAACGCGTCGATAGCGGCAATTCAGCCACGCCAAAAAAGGACATTCTAGCGTTGCGGCGTCAAACTGGGTTTGTATTCCAAAACTATGCCTTGTTTGCCCACCTGAGCGCACGCGATAACATTGCTGAAGGCCTGCGCACTGTAAAAGGATGGCAAAAAGCTAAAGCTCGCCAGCGCGCGCAACAGATTTTGGACGATATCGGGCTTGGCGATAAAGGCGACCACTATCCGGCCTCTTTATCGGGTGGCCAACAACAACGCGTAGGGATTGGCCGTGCGATGGCGCTGGAAGCCGAGCTACTGCTTTTCGATGAGCCAACATCCGCGCTCGATCCAGAATGGGTAGGCGAGGTGTTAGCGCTAATGAAAAAGCTCGCCACTCGCCACCAAACCATGCTGGTGGTGACCCACGAGATGCAGTTTGCGCGTGATGTTGCTGATCGTGTGGTATTTATGAACGATGGCAATATTATCGCTCAGGGCACACCGGATTGGCTGTTTAATCACTGTGATGATCCCCGATTGCATAAGTTTTTGAATCAAGTCGGGATCACCGCTTAATTTGCGATCAGTTGGCAAGGATCCTTGCGATCTGCGACTAAGCGCTTATAATTCACGGCCCGAAGTGGCGTGGGTTTTGTGATTGACTAATCGTTAGTCAATGGCTACAATCCGCCCTCTTTGTTGAGAGGCGTCGGAGACAAGCATACTGCTACCCTCCCACGTCGGGTTAACAAACCTAACACTGATCAGTAATAAAGGTAGAAACCATGAAACGCACTTTTCAACCTTCAGTTCTAAAGCGTAAGCGCACTCACGGTTTCCGTGCGCGCATGGCGACTAAGAACGGCCGTAAGGTCATTGCCGCTCGCCGTGCGAAAGGCCGCAAGCAGCTTTCTAAATAATCCGTAGTGATTTGTGAATAAGCTCGCTTATCCTCGGGAGTTACGTCTGCTAACTCCCGAACATTTCAGTGCCGTCTTTCAGCAACCTCATCGCGCAGGTTCGCCGCACTTGACTATACTCGCCAGAAACACCGCGCTCGAACACCCACGTCTCGGTCAAGCTGTCCCGAAAAAGCAAATCAAACTTGCCGTTGATCGCAACCGCTTTAAACGTGTGGTTCGCGAGAGTTTTCGTTTACGTCAGCATCAACTGCCGGCGAAAGACTTTGTGGTTATCGCGAAAAAAAGTGCCAACAACCTGAGTAATCAAGCGCTGCGAGACGAATTGGACAAGTTATGGCAACGTTTGTCGCGACCGCCGCGCAAAAAGCGCTCATCGCGCTGATTCGGGGATACCAACTGGTGATTAGCCCATTAATTGGGCCACGATGCCGGTTCACACCAACCTGCTCCCATTACGCCATCATGGCGATTCAATCCCATGGTGTGATAAAAGGGTGTTGGTTGGCAGGCAAACGTCTATTAAAATGCCACCCTTTGAATGATGGCGGCTACGATCCTGTACCGCCTTGCGACCACCATAACAGAGACAATTAACAATGGATTCCCAACGCAATATCCTGTTGATTGCCCTATTGTTCGTTTCTTTCATGCTATACATGGAATGGAGCAAACCAGAATCCCCGCAGCCGCAGGGACAGGGCGTTGAGCAGCAGCAAACGACTCACAGTGACGTGCCAAGCAGCAATGACGGTAACGATACCACGTCTCTTGATGCACAGCCTGTCTCTGACAAGCTCGTCACCATCAAAACCGACGTATTAACACTGAAAATTGATACGCAAGGCGGTGATGTTGTCCATGCCGAGCTTCCACAATACGATGCTGAGCTGGACTCTGATAATGCCTTCACCCTGCTACATACTAAGCCAGATCATACCTTTGTCGCCCAAAGTGGTTTAATTGGTGCCAATGGCATTGATACCGCTGAAGGCCGCGCACAATACCAGGTGACCCAGAACGACTTCTCTCTCTCAGACGATCAAGACACTTTGCGCGTCCCGATGACCGTCGAAAAAGAAGGGATCAGTTATACCAAAACCTTTGTATTTAAACGTGGTAGTTATGCGGTAGACGTTGAGCATACAATCAATAACCAAACCGATGCGAATGCCAGCGTCACTATGTACACCCAGCTCAAACAAAACTTGCTGGATGATGGTGGTAGCCTAACCATGCCGACTTATCGCGGCAGCGCTTACTCAACGGACGACAAGCGTTACGAGAAGTACAGCTTTGATGACATGGAAAGCAAAAATCTCAGCGTAACCTTTGATCAAGGTTGGGCGGCCATGATTCAACACTACTTTGCCACCGCGTGGATCCCACGAGCCGACAATAATGTGTTGAGCACACGTACCACCTCGCAATACGGTTATATTCAGACCAAAACCAGTGACACCATTCCTGCTGGTACCAGTAAGACCCTAACGGCAACGCTATGGGTTGGCCCGAAACTGCAAGAACAAATGGCCGCCGTAGCGCCAAGCTTGGATCTTGTGGTCGACTATGGTTGGCTCTGGTTTATCGCCAAGCCTTTGCACTGGTTGCTCTCGACGATTCAAAGCTTCGTCAGTAACTGGGGCTTGGCTATCATCATGCTAACTTTCATCGTCCGTGGTGCCATGTACCCGCTTACTAAAGCGCAGTACACCTCGATGGCGAAAATGCGCATGCTGCAGCCTAAACTGCAAGAAATGAAAGAGCGTATTGGTGACGACCGCCAGCGCATGAGCCAAGAAATGATGGAGCTGTACAAGCGCGAAAAAGTGAACCCGCTGGGTGGCTGCCTGCCGCTAGTGCTGCAAATGCCGATCTTCATTGCACTCTATTGGGCATTGATGGAATCGGTCGAACTACGTCACGCACCTTTCTTTGGTTGGATTCAAGACTTGTCAGCACAAGACCCTTTCTATGTGCTACCTCTGTTGATGGGGGCGTCTATGTTCCTGATTCAGAAGATGAGCCCAACCACGGTCACCGATCCGATGCAGCAGAAGATCATGACCTTTATGCCCGTGGTCTTCACTTTCTTCTTCTTGTTCTTCCCATCCGGTCTGGTTCTATACTGGTTGGTATCGAACGTAGTCACGCTGATCCAACAGACGTTAATCTATAAGTCTTTGGAGAAAAAAGGCCTGCATTCGCGCTCGTAACTCAGGCCGCTTCAAGCAATAATAAAAAGGCGACCTGACGGTCGCCTTTTTCACGTTAATGGCCCACAGGCCTGTCACTGCAATCATAGAGTGTGCATTATGGCTCAAACAGACACTATCGTGGCGCAAGCCACAGCAACTGGCCGGGGCGGCGTGGGAATCGTTCGCGTGTCTGGCCCCCTCGCCCATGAGATTGGCAAAAATATGACCGGACGTGAGCTGGTGCCTCGTCGTGCTGACTACCTCCCCTTTCTCGACCAGGATGGTCAGCCTATCGATCAAGGCATCGCGCTATTCTTTAAAGGCCCTCATTCATTCACGGGCGAAGACGTGCTTGAACTGCAAGGCCACGGTGGCCCCGTTATCATGGATATGCTCATCCAAAGGATTAGCGCCTTTGACGGGGTACGAGCCGCTCGCCCGGGAGAATTCTCTGAACGCGCTTTTTTAAATGATAAGTTGGATCTCGCGCAAGCAGAAGCCATTGCTGACTTGATTGATGCCAGCTCTGAGCAAGCCGCACGTTCGGCGCTACAGTCGCTACAAGGCGCCTTCTCTAGCCAGGTGAACGCGCTGGTGGAAAAGGTCATTCACCTGCGCATTTACGTCGAAGCCGCAATTGATTTTCCCGATGAAGAAATCGATTTTCTCTCCGATGGTAAGGTCGCCAACGATCTCAATCACATTATTGAGCACCTCGCCACACTGCGTAAAGAGGCCAACCAAGGCGCCATCATGCGTGAAGGAATGAAAGTGGTAATCGCTGGCCGCCCAAATGCAGGTAAATCGAGCTTACTCAATGCCTTGTCGGGGAAAGACAGTGCCATCGTCACCGACATTGCCGGGACCACTCGCGATGTGCTGCGTGAACACATTCATCTCGACGGTATGCCTTTGCATATTATTGATACCGCGGGCCTACGTGACGCTACCGACGAGGTCGAACGCATCGGCGTGGAAAGAGCGTGGGACGAAATAGAACAAGCAGATCGCGTTTTATTTATGGTGGATGGCACCACCACTGACGCTACCGATCCACATGATATCTGGCCGGACTTTGTGTCCCGTTTACCCCAAGATATGGGCATGACGGTGATCCGCAATAAAGCCGACATGACGGGCGAGCCTATGGGCCACTGCGATACCAACCACCCAGCGCTTATCCGCCTTAGCGCTAAAACAGGCCAAGGCGTCGATGCACTCCGCCAACACCTCAAAGCCTGTATGGGCTATGCAGGAGGCAGTGAAGGGGGTTTTATGGCACGTCGCCGCCACTTAGACGCACTCGCCAGTGCAGCCGCACACCTGGACATTGGTCAAACACAACTAGAAGGTTACATGGCCGGTGAAATATTGGCGGAAGAGTTACGCTTGACCCAGCAGTACCTCAACACCATTACTGGCGAATTTAGTGCCGATGACTTATTAGGAAAAATCTTCTCCTCATTTTGTATCGGCAAATAATTATCCCCAATCTGATCACGGGATCCTTACACAAAGGATCCCTTTATCCTACTGTGTTGATCGGGGTTATCCTTGTTATAAGATCATAAGTTATCCCCATAGTTTTCACCATGATCCCCTCGACTGCATCCCCGAAGATACCCGCAATATTCAGCAAGAATTGACTCCCAGGAACAAGGTCTCAATACTAGGCAAGAGACTCTTAATCGTGAGGATAATATGACCAATATAACAATTATTACAGGCAGTACCTTGGGTGGCGCGGAATATGTTGGCGATCACCTATCAGATCAACTGCAGGCAAAGGGGTACCAAACGGCGGTTATCAATGAGGGGATCCTTGATGATGTATTGGGCGCCAGCACGCTCTTAGTCGTCACATCGACTCATGGCGCTGGCGACTTCCCCGAGAGCATCGCCCCTTTGATGGAACAGCTAATGACCGAACGTCCGATGCTACGTGCGTTGAAATACGGGGTGGTTGGCATTGGCGATTCTAGTTATGACACCTTTTGTGAAGCTGGCATGAAAGCAGACGCCCTATTACAAGATCTCGGGGCCGTCAAAATTGGCGAACGAATCGACATCGATATTCAAGCTCATCCGGTTCCTGAAGATGAAGCGGAACGCTGGTTAACCGATTGGGAGCCATTACTTCAGGCATCTAAGTGAACAATAATTAATCAAACAGACTGTGGATAACTAAGGAATAACCCAGTGATCTTCCTTTAGTTATCCATTTGATAGTTTTTCTTTCTGATCGCCCTGTGGATAAAAGGGCATTTTGATCCCAGGTGATACAGGATCCGATCCAAGGCCACCCACAGAAAGTGATCGTTCCAAGATCCTTGATCTCAATGATCTTTTACCGCTTATCCACTGAGATCCGCTTCCTTAGTAGTAGATCTAATAAAGGATCTATATAAAGATCTTATATATATAAAGCGAAAGCCTTAAGAAGATCAGGATCAAGGTTTGGTTCCTTGTTGAGAGAAAAAGCGCTAGAATGTCGCCCCTTTTGCTTAGTTCATGCGCAAACACTTAACCAGGTTGAGGCTTTAATCATGTTTTACCAGGATCACTTTGACGTCATCGTTGTGGGTGGTGGCCATGCTGGTACCGAGGCAGCACTAGCCGCCGCTCGAATGAATCAAAGAACGTTGTTATTAACCCATAATATCGACACTTTGGGACAAATGTCGTGTAACCCTGCAATTGGCGGGATCGGGAAAGGACACCTGGTAAAAGAAATTGATGCCTTAGGCGGCGCGATGGCGCAAGCTATCGACAAAGGCGGGATCCAGTTTAGAACCCTGAACGCGTCGAAAGGACCCGCAGTACGAGCAACACGAGCACAAGCTGATCGTGCGTTGTACAAAGCGGCGATCCGCCATACCCTGGAAAACACGCCACACCTATCCCTTTTCCAACAAGCCGTGGTGGATTTGATCGTCGATCAGGATCGCGTCACTGGGGTAGAAACAGAAATGGGACTGAAATTCAGCGCAACCACTGTGGTGTTGACTGTCGGTACCTTTTTAGGTGGAAAAATCCATATTGGTATGGATAACTACTCCGGAGGGCGCGCTGGAGATCCACCGTCGAACAAGCTCGCCGATCGCCTACGTGCACTGCCGTTTCGCGTCGATCGTTTAAAAACGGGAACGCCACCGCGTATCGATGCGCGCTCAGTCGATTTCTCAGTGATGCAAACCCAACATGGTGATACACCACGTCCGGTCTTTTCGTTTATGGGCGATGTCAGTCAACATCCTCAACAAATGCCTTGCTATATCACGTATACCAATGAAAAAACCCATGACGTGATTCGAGAAAACTTATCTCGAAGCCCAATGTATGCCGGTGTCATTGAAGGGATTGGTCCACGTTATTGCCCATCGATTGAAGACAAAGTGATGCGCTTTGCCGACAAAGACAAACATCAGATCTTTGTTGAACCTGAAGGGCTAACCAGCAATGAGCTGTATCCAAATGGTATTTCCACCAGCTTACCGTTTGATGTGCAAATGGGGATCATTCAATCGATCAAAGGCTTTGAAAACGCCAAAGTGATCCGCCCAGGTTATGCGATCGAGTATGACTTTTTCGATCCCCGCGATCTTAAGCAAACACTAGAAACCAAATTTATTAGCGGGTTATTCTTTGCCGGACAAATCAACGGCACCACCGGCTATGAAGAAGCGGGGGCTCAAGGCTTGCTGGCAGGATGTAACGCGGCGCTGCAAGCACAAGGCAAAGACGGTTGGAGCCCGCGTCGCGACCAAGCGTATATGGGCGTATTGATTGATGATCTCTCTACCATGGGCACGCAAGAGCCCTACCGTATGTTTACGTCGCGTGCTGAGTATCGCCTATTGCTGCGTGAAGATAATGCGGATATGCGTTTGACGGAAAAAGGCCGTGAGCTCGGTTTGGTCGATGATACGCGCTGGGCGCGTTTTAACCAGAAAATGGAAAACATGGAGCAAGAGCGTCAACGGTTACGTGGCACATGGATCCATCCCCATTCTGACGATGTGGCAGCACTGAACGCGATGCTCAAAACACCGTTAACACGCGAAGCGAATGGCGAGGATCTCCTGCGTCGTCCTGAGTTGCGGTATCGCGATATTGTGACATTGCCAAGTTTTGAACCAGCTCATGCGGATCAGCAAGCCAGTGAACAGGTGGAAATTCAGGTGAAATATGCGGGGTATATTGACCGTCAGCAAGATGAAATTGCTAAATCACAACGTCATGAAAATACCGAATTACCCACTGATCTCGATTACGACCACATAAAAGGTTTATCGAATGAAGTGAAAGGTAAGCTCGCCGATGCGCGCCCTGAAACCGTGGGTAAAGCTTCACGTATCTCTGGCGTCACGCCGGCGGCGATCTCCATTTTGCTTGTCCATTTGAAAAAGCAAGGCATGCTGAAAAAAGGGGCATAAAATGGAACAACAACTCGAACATGGGCTGGCGCAAGCTGGCCTCGTCCTGTCAGCACAACAGCAACAGCAGTTACTGGACTACGTGCGTCTGCTGCACAAATGGAATAAAGCTTACAATTTAACCTCGGTCCGTCATCCTGACGACATGGTGGTGAAACATATTCTTGATAGTCTCGTTGTCTCGCCCCACCTCAAAGGCCAACAGTTTATCGATGTCGGCACAGGACCGGGACTACCAGGCATCCCATTGGCCATTGCTAATCCGGACAAACAGTTCACCCTATTGGACAGTTTGGGTAAACGGATTCGTTTTATTCGCCAAGTTCTTCACGAACTTGGGCTGACAAATGTGACCCCGGTCCAAAGTCGGGTGGAAGACTTTACCCCTGAGCATGGATTTGATGCTGTACTCAGTCGCGCCTTTGCATCGATGAGCGACATGGTGAGCTGGTGTCACCACTTACCGCATGCGCAAGGATGCTTCTATGCGTTGAAAGGACAAGTGGACCAACAAGAAATTGATGCGCTTCCTGCTGATTGTTCTGTGACCGATATCAAAGCTTTGAAGGTACCGGGATTGGAAGGGGCGCGTCATCTAGTAATCTTGAGAGCTAAGAGTAACGAGTAGAGGTCGAAAGCACGTGGGTAAAGTTATCGCGGTAGCAAACCAAAAGGGCGGCGTGGGTAAAACCACCACGAGTGTCAATCTCGCAGCATCACTGGCTGCCACCAATCGCAAGGTGCTACTGATCGATTTGGACCCACAAGGCAATGCGACCATGGCGAGCGGCATCGATAAGTACGATGTCCATGCAACGGCCTATGACCTACTCATTGAAGAAACACCGTTCGAACAAGTTGTGGTTGAAAATACGGCGGGAAGTTATCACCTTGTCGCAGCCAACGGTGATGTGACAGCAGCAGAAATAAAACTCATGGAAGTGTTCGCTCGAGAGGTTCGTCTACGCACGATGCTCGAGACTGTCGTTGACCGTTATGATTATATTTTTATTGACTGTCCCCCTTCACTGAACCTTCTGACCATCAATGCGATGACTGCGGCTAATTCCGTTCTTGTCCCGATGCAATGTGAGTACTTTGCCCTGGAAGGACTGACTGCTTTAATGGATACCATTAGCAAGCTGGCAAGCGTGGTGAACGCCGACCTTCACGTTGAAGGTGTCTTGCGCACTATGTACGACCCAAGAAACCGATTAGCGACCGAAGTATCGGATCAGATCAAAAAACACTTCGGTGATAAGGTGTATCGTACAGTGATTCCCCGCAATGTGCGGCTCGCGGAAGCGCCAAGTCATGGCCGACCCGCCATGTACTACGACAAACTATCGAGCGGTGCTAAAGCCTACCTCGCCCTTGCGGGTGAAATTCTGCGTCGCGAAGAGCAAGCTCGCTCCTCGCCAGACGCTGTCAATGCCTGAGGAAAACAATGAATTCAGCGAAACGCGGGCTTGGAAAGGGCCTCGACGCCCTATTGGCGACCAGTGCACAAGCACAGTCTTCACAAACAGTGGCCCCTGAATCGACCGATACCAGTAATAGCGAATTACAACAGCTGTCGGTCACCGTGCTGGAGCCGGGTCAATATCAGCCGCGCCAAGGCATGGCTGAAGACGCACTGGAAGAACTGACTGAGTCAATTCGTGCTCAAGGTGTGATTCAACCTTTAGTCGTGCGTCAGATCGCGGCGGGACGCTATGAGATCATCGCCGGTGAACGTCGTTGGCGAGCCGCTAAACAAGCAGGATTAAAGCAAGTCCCTTGTTTGGTACGAGAAATGAGCAATAAGGTCGCGAGCGCGGTCGCTTTAATTGAAAACATTCAACGCGAAAACTTGAATGCAATGGAAGAAGCGCAGGCATTGGCGCGCTTAGTGGATGAATTTGAACTGACTCACCAACAGCTTGCTGAGTCACTGGGAAAGTCTCGGACTACTATTAGTAACCTACTTCGGTTAAATGGTTTGGAATCCGGGGTGCGGCAATTGCTGCTTAACAAACAACTCGAAATGGGCCACGCACGTGCCTTGCTGGCACTGGAAGGCGACGTACAAATTGATGCGGCTTTGACCGCGGTCAATAAGAAAATGACGGTTCGCCAAATAGAAAAACTGGTAAAAAAAATGCTTTCGCCACCAGTTGAAGCGAAAAAGCCTAAATTATCACCTGAAGTTGAAGCCCTTCAGCAACGCCTAGGCGATAAATTTGGCGTGAGTGTCGCTTTAACACAACAGAAAAACGGCAGTGGGAAATTAGTGATTAATTTCGAAGAATCTGAAAAGTTAGCGCAAATTCTTGCAATTTTCGACGAAGAAATGTGACTTATGCCAGTCGCTTTTTGTTACATAAAAGTGCTTACTGTGATCAGGTTACGCTGTTGTAAAATTTTCCCTGCTTTTTTACATTGATGCGATTGCATTAGTCGGGGCGAAACGTATAATTTTTGCTGTTTTCCCAGCACGGCAACAGTGCTAAGTGGAACGGAATCGAGGAACAAATACATGGTATCGACGCTCGCGCGGCCGGGTCGTGAAATCGCGACAAAATTGGTGCTTTTGCAGGCTGGCGTCGTATTAGCAACGGCAATCTTGATGGCACTTGCTATCAATGTCGACTGGGGAAAATCCGCGTTAATCGGTGGGGGTATCTTTGTGATAGCCAATGCTGTGTTTGCGTCGTGTGCTTTCCTCTTTAGTGGGGCAAGAGCTGCAAAATTTGTGGTCGCGTCCTTCTTTGGCGGTGAAGTCTTAAAAATTTCACTGACCGTCGTCCTGTTTGTCCTTGCTTACCTGTATGTCGAGGTGGAACTTGTTCCCCTCAAACTGGCCTATTTGCTGGCATTAGGGATTAATATCTTTGCGCCAGTTTTATTCATTAACAACAACAAATAGGATGAGTTATGGCTGCGTCAGGTGATGCGCTTACACCGTCTAGCTACATCACTCACCACCTGACACACTTGTCAAGCGGTGAGGGGTTTTGGGCGGTTCATATTGATAGCCTGTTTTTCTCTGTCCTCATCGGTATCGTCTTCTTAGGCATTTTCCGATCAGTGGCAAAGAAAGCATCGACAGGTGTCCCGGGTAAGCTTCAGTGTTTTGTCGAAATCTTGGTTGAGTTCGTTGATGACAATGTCCGCGAAACCTTCCATGGACGCAATCCGCTGATCGCACCTTTGGCCCTGACTATCTTCGTCTGGATATTCCTGATGAATACGATGGACTTAATTCCTATCGATTTTCTTCCTTATCCGGCGGAACACTGGTTGGGTATTCCATATTTAAAAGTGGTTCCAACTGCAGACGTAAATATCACCCTTGCAATGGCGCTGGGCGTGTTCTTCTTGATGATTTTTTACAGCATCAAGATAAAGGGGATCGGTGGCTTTGCTAAAGAGCTAGCGTTACACCCGTTTAATCACCCGATCATGATTCCGTTCAACCTCCTGTTGGAGATAGTTTCGTTACTGGCGAAGCCTATTTCTCTTGGGATGCGTCTGTTCGGTAACATGTTTGCCGGTGAGGTGGTATTTATTCTTATCGCGGCGTTACTGCCGTGGTGGGCGCAATGGCTGGGTTCTGTGCCGTGGGCAATTTTCCACATTCTAGTCATTACGATTCAAGCCTTTGTCTTTATGATGTTGACCGTCGTGTATCTCTCGCAGGCGCACGAAGACTCAGATCATTGATGACATTTTTTAGAAAGCAATTTGTTAGTCATTATTGGCTTATAGCCGACAACGAAAACTGGAGATAGTGATGGAAACTTTATTGAGCTTTTCTGCAATTGCCGTGGGCATCATTGTAGGTCTTGCTTCCCTTGGTACTGCGATTGGTTTCGCCCTGCTGGGTGGTAAATTCCTTGAAGGTGCAGCACGTCAACCTGAGATGGCTCCTATGCTGCAAGTTAAGATGTTCATCATCGCGGGTCTTCTTGATGCGGTTCCAATGATCGGTATCGTAATTGCACTGCTGTTCACGTTCGCGAACCCATTCGTAGGTCAACTGTAAACTGGCTAATAGCTGAACAGACCCTTTAGCTTATGATTAAGGAGGCGCCGTTGTGAATATCAACGCAACTCTGCTAGGCCAGGCAATCGCGTTCACTATCTTTGTGTGGTTCTGCATGAAATATGTATGGCCACCATTGATGCAAGCGATTGAAGAGCGTCAGAAAAAAATCGCTGACGGTCTCGCGGCGGCTGATCGCGCCGCCAAAGACCTGGATTTAGCCCAGGCGAACGCTTCTGATCAATTGAAAGAAGCGAAGCGCAATGCAACTGACATTATCGAGCAGGCCAACAAACGCAAAGCACAAATCCTCGATGAGGCACGTGTCGAAGCGGCTGCTGAGCGCGACAATATCCTAAACCAGGGTAAGGCCGAGTTGGAAGCAGAGCGTAACCGTGCACGCGATGAGCTGCGTAAGCAAGTCGCATCGCTCGCTGTTATTGGTGCCGAGAAAATTATTGAGCGTTCTATTGACCAGAACGCGCATAAAGATCTTCTCGATAAAATCACTGCAGAACTGTAATAAGGAGGGGCAGCAATGTCTGAACTGACAACACTCGCTCGCCCCTACGCGAAAGCAGCCTTTGATTTTGCGGTAGAAAAAGGCGAGTTAGTCCAATGGGCTGAAATGCTTGCCTTTACTGCTGAGATTGCCCGTGATGAACGCGTAAGACATATGTTAGACGCGTCCTACTCTGCCGAGAAATTAGCAGATATTTTCATCACAGTGGGTGGCGATCAGCTCAACGATTTCGGCCAAAATTTGATTAAAATGATGGCGGAAAACAAGCGTCTAAAAGCGCTTCCTGAAGTTTGTGAACAGTTTCTCGCCATGCGCGCGGAATTGGAAAAAGAAGTTGATGTGCAAGTCACGTCAGCGACGGCTCTTTCCGAAGAGCAACAACAAGCCATCAGTGAAAAGCTAACGACGCGTTTTGAGCGCAAAGTAAAGCTGAACTGTAGTGTAGACGAAGCCCTGGTTGCCGGGGTTATTATTCGAGCTGGAGACTTGGTCATCGATAACTCAGTAAGTGGCCGTATGCGCCGCCTGAGCGATGCATTGCAGTCTTGATTTGGGGAATTGGAGCATGCAACTTAATTCCACGGAAATTAGCGATCTGATCAAACAACGCATCGAAAAATTCGACGTTGTGAGTGAAGCGCGTAACGAAGGTACCATCGTGTCAGTCAGCGACGGTATTATTCGTATCCATGGCCTTGCTGATGCGATGCAAGGGGAAATGATTGAACTGCCTGGTAACCGTTATGCGCTAGCATTAAACCTTGAGCGTGACTCTGTAGGTGCGGTTGTGATGGGTCCGTATTCGGACCTACAAGAAGGCATGAAAGTCACCGGTACTGGTCGCATTCTTGAAGTACCGACGGGTCCTGAACTGTTAGGTCGTGTGGTGAACACCTTGGGTGAGCCAATCGACGGTAAAGGACCGATCGAAACCGAAACCACTTCGCCTGTCGAAGTGATTGCGCCGGGCGTTATCGCTCGTCAATCGGTCGATCAACCTGTTCAAACCGGCTATAAAGCGGTTGACTCAATGATCCCTATCGGCCGAGGCCAGCGTGAGCTGATCATCGGTGACCGCCAAACCGGTAAAACCGCGTTGGCGATCGATGCGATCATTAACCAGAAAAACTCTGGTATCTACTCTATTTATGTCGCGATTGGTCAAAAAGCCTCAACCATTGCCAACGTAGTTCGCAAGTTGGAAGAGCATGATGCACTGAAAAACACCATTGTTGTGGTGGCTTCAGCGTCTGAAGCGGCAGCATTGCAATACCTTGCGCCTTACTCGGGTTGTGCAATGGGCGAGTATTTCCGTGACCGCGGTGAAGATGCGCTGATTGTTTACGATGACCTGTCTAAGCAGGCTGTTGCATATCGTCAGATCTCGCTGCTGCTACGTCGTCCACCAGGCCGTGAAGCCTTCCCGGGTGACGTTTTCTACTTGCACTCACGTCTTCTTGAGCGAGCTGCACGTGTAAACGCGCACTATGTCGAAGCGTTCACCAAAGGTGAAGTGAAAGGTAAAACCGGTTCATTAACCGCCTTGCCTATCATTGAAACCCAAGCGGGTGACGTGTCTGCATTCGTACCGACCAACGTTATCTCGATCACCGATGGTCAGATCTTCCTGCAAACTGAGCTGTTCAACGCCGGTATCCGTCCCGCGGTTGACCCAGGTATCTCGGTCTCTCGTGTCGGTGGCTCTGCGCAAACTAAGATCATGAAAAAACTGTCAGGCGGTATTCGTACAGCCTTGGCACAATATCGTGAGCTTGCTGCATTTGCTCAGTTCTCATCGGATCTGGATGACGCAACCAAGAAGCAATTGGATCACGGTCAGAAAGTGACCGAGCTGATGAAGCAGATGCAATATGCGCCAATGTCTGTCTTTGAACAGGCCATGGTTATTTTTGCGGCTGAAAAAGGCTACTTGGAAGACGTTGAGCTGAACAAGATCGGTGACTTTGAGCAATCTCTGCTCGCCTTTGCGAAGGCGCAGTATGCCGACCTAGCTGCTCAGATTGATGAGTCTGGTGCTTACAACGATGACGTTGAAGCACAGCTGAAAAAGCTGTTGGACGACTTCAAAGCGACCCAGACTTGGTAACATTGTAGGTGGCCACTTAGGTGGTCACCCACTAACGGAGAGTAACTATGGCCGGCGCAAAAGAGATTCGTACTAAGATCGGAAGTGTGAAAAACACACAGAAGATCACTAAAGCGATGGAAATGGTGGCAGCCTCCAAAATGCGTAAAACGCAAGAAGCCATGGAGTCGTCACGTCCATATGCTGTCACTATGCGCAAAGTGATCGGTCATCTTGCACTGGGTAACTTGGAGTACCGTCATCCTTATTTGGAAGAGCGGGAAGCCAAGCGCGTTGGTTACATCATCATTTCTACTGACCGCGGATTGTGTGGTGGCTTGAACATTAACCTGTTCAAAAATGTCATCACAGATATGGAAAGCTGGACCCACAAAGGTGCTGAGATCGATATGGCATTGGTTGGGGCGAAAGCGACTGCTTTCTTTAACAATTACGGCGGAAATGTAGTCGCACAAACATCTGGTTTGGGGGATACCCCAGTACTGGAAGACCTGATCGGTACGGTCGGGGTGATGCTGAAAAAATACAATGAAGGTGAGCTGGACCGCTTATATGTTGTTTTCAATAAATTTGAGAACACCATGGTGCAGACCCCAGTGATCGATCAATTGCTGCCTTTGCCCAAGTCAGACGACGAGGATATGCAGACTAGCCACGCTTGGGATTATATCTATGAGCCTGAGCCGAAGCCCTTGCTCGATACCTTGTTGGTTCGCTATGCCGAGTCACAAGTGTATCAAGGTGTGGTGGAAAACCTCGCCAGTGAGCAAGCGGCGCGTATGGTGGCGATGAAAGCTGCGACCGACAATGCAGGTAATCTGATTGATGATCTGCAGTTGGTGTACAACAAAGCCCGTCAGGCTGCGATCACCCAAGAGCTGTCAGAGATTGTTTCTGGCGCAAGTGCGGTGTAAAGGCAAAGGTTAACGAACTAGTTTAGAGGAATAACGATGGCTACAGGTAAGATCGTTCAGATCATCGGTGCGGTAGTCGACGTAGAGTTTCCACAAGACGCAGTGCCGAAGGTATATGATGCGTTGAATGTGAAACGTGAAGGCGAGCGTCTGGTGTTGGAAGTTCAGCAGCAGCTAGGTGGTGGCGTAATTCGTGCTATCGCTATGGGCTCATCTGATGGTCTGCGTCGTGGAATCGAAGTAGAAAACTCAGGGGCTGCAATCCAAGTCCCTGTTGGGGAAGCAACGCTAGGACGTATCGTCAACGTTCTGGGTGATGCAATTGATGAGCGTGGCGATCTTGGTGAAAAAGAGCGCTACTCGATTCACCGTGAAGCGCCAACTTACGAAGAACAATCGAATTCCACTGAGCTTTTGGAAACCGGTGTTAAGGTTATCGACCTTATCTGCCCGTTTGCGAAAGGCGGTAAAATTGGTTTGTTCGGTGGTGCGGGTGTTGGTAAAACCGTTAACATGATGGAGCTTATCAACAACATCGCACTGCAACACTCAGGTCTGTCTGTATTTGCTGGTGTAGGGGAGCGTACTCGTGAGGGTAACGACTTCTACTACGAAATGCAGGAAGCGGGTGTTGTTAATATCGAAAACCCTGAAGAGTCAAAAGTGGCCATGGTGTATGGTCAGATGAACGAGCCACCAGGTAACCGCCTGCGTGTCGCACTGACCGGTCTAACCATGGCGGAAAAATTCCGTGATGATGGCCGTGATGTTCTACTGTTCATCGACAACATCTATCGCTATACCCTTGCCGGTACTGAGGTATCTGCACTGTTGGGTCGTATGCCATCAGCAGTAGGTTATCAGCCAACGCTCGCTGAAGAGATGGGTGTATTGCAAGAGCGAATCACGTCTACCCGTACTGGTTCGATTACTTCCGTACAGGCGGTTTACGTGCCAGCGGATGACTTGACTGACCCGTCACCAGCCACCACCTTTGCCCACTTGGATGCAACGGTTGTATTGTCACGTAACATCGCGTCTATGGGTATGTACCCAGCGATCGACCCATTGGATTCGACATCACGTATGTTGGACCCCTTGGTGGTAGGTCAAGACCACTATGATATGGCACGTGGTGTGCAATCTGTGCTTCAGCGCTATAAAGAGCTGAAAGACATTATTGCTATTCTGGGTATGGATGAGCTATCTGAAGAAGATAAGCTAACGGTTGCACGTGCACGTAAGATTGAACGTTTCTTGACTCAACCTTACCACGTCGCTGAAGTGTTCACCGGCCAACCAGGTGTTTATGTTTCGCTGAAAGATACTATTGCAAGCTTCAAAGGCCTGCTCAGTGGCGAGTACGATGATATTCCAGAGCAGGCTTTCCTGTACTGCGGTAGCATCGACGAAGTACTCGAAAAAGCGAAAAACCTGTAAGGCTTGAGTAGGAGGCGATATGGCAGCGATAACCTTCCATCTGGATGTGGTCAGTGCAGAGCGACAATTGTTCTCTGGCCGTGCCGAGCATATTCAGGTGACCGGTAGCGAAGGTGAACTGGGTATTCACGCAGGACACACACCGCTGCTGACCGCTATCACGCCGGGCATGGTGCGTATCGTCAAGCAAGGCGGTAGCGAAGAGATTATTTATCTTTCTGGCGGCACGCTTGAAGTTCAGCCTAGTACAGTCACTGTACTGGCTGATACGGCAATTCGTGGTGAAGAGCTAGACCAAGCCAAGGCAGAAGAAGCGAAGCGTCGCGCTGAGGATAAAATCCATAATCAGCATAAAGACGTCGACTTTGCTCAAGCGGCCAGTGACCTGGCTAAAGCGGTTGCGAAGCTTCGAGTGATCGAACTGACCAAACACAAGCGTTAATCAGGCACTTACGGTAAGAATATAAGCGACGCTTCGGCGTCGCTTTTTTTATGTGCCGCGCGACGTGATATCTGCTAGGTGCGTCTTACCACCAAAAAGCGTTACACTGAGCCTCATTATTTATTCAAATCAACCCTCATCACGGAAAGACTATGCAATACAGTGCGGTTATTCTCGCGGCCGGTAAGGGCACGCGCATGTATTCTCAAACCCCTAAAGTGCTTCACACATTGGCTGGTAAACCAATGGTTGAACATGTGATTGATACCTGCCACAGCCTCGGCGCTTCGCAAATTCATTTAGTGTATGGCCATGGTGGTGAAACCATGCAGCGTGTGTTGGCTCACTCGCCGGTGAATTGGTGCTTACAAGCCGAGCAGCTCGGGACAGGCCATGCAGTGCAACAAGCTGCGCCACATTTCGCCGATGATGAGCAAGTGTTGGTGCTCTATGGCGATGTGCCCTTAATTTCAGAGCAAACCTTAACGCGTTTGCTAGAAGGGCAGCCAGAGGGCGGGATTGGGCTGTTAACTGTGCATCAGGACGATCCAACCGGTTACGGTCGTATTGTGCGTGAAAAAGGGGAAGTGGTCGCGATTGTCGAGCAAAAAGATGCGACTGACAGTCAGCTTGCGATCACCGAAATTAACACCGGCGTATTGGTGGCAACAGGGCGCGACCTACGTCATTGGTTGTCGCAGCTAGACAATAATAATGCCCAAGGTGAGTTTTACCTTACGGATGTGATTGCGCTGGCGCATCAACAAGGCCGGGCTATTCAAGCGGTACACCCCGTCAATGCCGTCGAAGTCGAAGGCGTCAATAACCGCCTGCAGCTCTCTCGTCTTGAGCGTGAGTATCAAAAAATGCAAGCCGAGCAACTGCTACTGAGCGGCGTCATGCTTACCGATCCGGCGCGCTTTGATCTACGCGGCCAGTTGCAATGTGGCCGAGATGTCACCATTGATGCCAACGTCATCATCGAAGGCAGTGTGACCTTGGGTGATAACGTCACTATCGGGGCCGGAAGCGTACTGATTGATTGCGAGATTGATGACAACACCTTAATTCGCCCTTATAGCGTGGTGGAAGGTGCTAGCGTCGGGGAAGACTGCACGGTTGGGCCGTTTACGCGGCTACGTCCCGGTGCTGAAATGGCACGCAATGCCCATGTGGGTAACTTCGTGGAAATGAAAAAAAGCCAACTTGGCGAAGGCTCTAAAGCCAACCACCTGACGTATCTTGGTGATACTGAGGTGGGATGCGGCGTGAATATCGGCGCTGGCGTGATCACCTGTAATTACGATGGTGCCAATAAACATAAAACCGTGATTAAAGATAATGCCTTTATTGGATCGGACTCTCAGCTCGTCGCCCCGGTGGTGATTGGTGAAGGGGTCACCGTTGGCGCGGGCAGTACCATCAGTAAAGATGTCGCGGATGGTCAACTAATCATCACTCGCGCCAAACCAAGGACAATTGAGGCTTGGCAACGGCCGAAAAAAAAGTAGAATACTGACTATTGAGCGTGCACAGCGGCTTTTTAGCTTGATAGGCGAAAAGTTGTGCGGTTGGTAAAATCAGGTATTGACTCCCGATAAAAACCAGCCTATTATGCGCGCCTCAGTTGGGGTATCGCCAAGCGGTAAGGCAACGGGTTTTGATCTCGTCATTCCCAGGTTCGAATCCTGGTACCCCAGCCAACGCGTCCGTAGCTCAGCTGGATAGAGTACCTGGCTACGAACCAGGCGGTCGGAGGTTCGAATCCTCCCGGACGCGCCATCTTTCTTCGACTACCATGAAGTGAGATGAACAACTTGGAAAGCGGAAGTGGCGGAATTGGTAGACGCACCAGATTTAGGTTCTGGCGCCGCAAGGTGTGAGAGTTCAAGTCTCTCCTTCCGCACCATTTATTAAAGACATGTGGCTGTAAAGCGGCATGAAAAATTGGGGTATCGCCAAGCGGTAAGGCAACGGGTTTTGATCTCGTCATTCCCAGGTTCGAATCCTGGTACCCCAGCCACTTTAGGTCGGCTACGTAGCTCAGTTGGTTAGAGCACATCACTCATAATGATGGGGTCACAGGTTCGAATCCCGTCGTAGCCACCATTATTCTGATTTATTGCAGATGCAGTGAATCACACCGGTTTGCGGCGGTGGCGGAATTGGTAGACGCGCTAGCTTCAGGTGCTAGTGTCCGAAAGGACGTGAGGGTTCAAGTCCCTCCCCCCGCACCAAGACAATTGATACTTAGCCCGCCCGCTGAGTTATCATAAAAAACATGCGGAAGTGGCGGAATTGGTAGACGCACCAGATTTAGGTTCTGGCGCCGCAAGGTGTGAGAGTTCAAGTCTCTCCTTCCGCACCATATTAAGCCCACTAGCTTCAGCTGGTGGGCTTTTTTCGTTTTTATTATCTGCCAATCACACTTCTCGGTCCCTCTAATACTTTTCGCCACTTCATCTTGAACTTTGTTTTGTTTTGTTTATCATAAGTTTCGAATCGAAACTTTAGTGGTTATATGTCGAAACGAAATACCCAACAACGCCGTCACACCATTGTGTCCTTGCTAACAGAGCAAGGGCAGGTGAGTGTTGATGCCCTCTCTCAACGCTTTGAAACCTCCGAAGTGACTATCCGTAAAGATTTGGCCGAGCTGGAGAAAAACGGCCTGCTACTGCGCCGTTATGGCGGAGCTGTGCCTGTACCGCAAGAAATGGTATCGGAGCAGGCGGTGAAAGTGTCGAAGCAAAAGCAAAGTATTGCCGATACTGCGGCGGCGCGTATTCGAGATCATAACCGTATCGTCGTCGACAGTGGCACCACGACTGCGGCTTTAATCCCTTTGCTCGACAAAAAGCGCGGTCTAGTGGTGATGACTAACTCATTGCAGGTTGCCAATGCGATTCGTGAGCTTGAACACGAACCCACTTTATTAATGACGGGGGGAACGTGGGATACCCATTCTGAGTCCTTTCAAGGCCAAGTAGCCGAACAAACCTTACGTGCCTATGACTTTGATCAGCTCTTTGTTGGCGCCGACGGCATTGATGTCGGGCGTGGCACGACCACATTTAATGAAATGACGGGTCTGACACGGGTGATGGCGGAGGTCGCGCGTGAAGTGGTGGTGATGATCGAATCTGACAAGATCAGTCGCCGTATTCCTAACTTGGAGCTTGCCTGGTCCAGCATCGATACCTTGATCACCGATAGCCAACTCGACGACGATCTCAAGCGCGCGATCGAACAAACGGGGACAGATGTGATCTGTGCCGATACCTGATAAACCCAATAAGGAAAGACTATGTGTGGAATTGTAGGCGCTGTGGCGCAGCGTGATGTGGCTGAAATTTTAGTGGAAGGCCTACGTCGTCTTGAATACCGCGGTTATGACTCTGCTGGCGTTGCGATCACGGATGACCAGGGGCAATTAACCCGCGTTCGTCGTTTGGGTAAGGTTGCTGCGCTCTCCGATGCTGTTGCAGCGTCTCATCCGACCGGGGGAACGGGGATTGCGCATACACGTTGGGCCACCCATGGAGAACCCAGCGAAGCCAATGCCCACCCACACATGTCCGGTAATGATATTGCGGTGGTCCATAATGGCATTATCGAAAACCATCAGACATTGCGTGAACAGCTGCAAGCACGTGGCTATCAATTTGATTCGCAAACCGATACCGAAGTGATCGCTCACTTAGTTGACTGGGAGATGCAACAAGGTGGTGATTTGCTGAATGCATTTCAACGCACCGTCGATCAGCTTGAAGGGGCTTACGGCACCGTAGTGATGGATAGACGCCAACCTGAACGGTTGATTGCCGCGCGCTCGGGCAGTCCATTAGTGATTGGCCTTGGGGTAGGAGAAAACTTTCTCGCCTCGGATCAGCTTGCGCTTTTGAATGTGACGCGTCGCTTTATTTACCTTGAAGAAGGGGATGTGGCTGATATCTCTCGCCGCGAGGTGACAATTTATAATCAGGAAGGCACACCGGTCGATCGCGAGGTGCATGAAGCCAGTGCTCAATACGATGCCGCCGATAAAGGCCAATATCGCCACTACATGCAAAAAGAAATCTATGAGCAACCCACGGCATTGACGAACACCATGGAAGGCCGTTTGGGCAACGACCATGTGATTGTGGATGCGATTGGCAATGGCGCCAGCGATATTTTGGCCAAAGCGCAGCACATTCAAATTATCGCCTGCGGGACCTCTTACAATGCGGGCATGGTGGCACGTTATTGGTTTGAGTCGTTGGCTGGGATTAGCTGTGATGTCGAGATTGCTTCTGAGTTTCGCTATCGCCAGTTTGTTACCCGTCCCAACAGTGTGCTCATTACCTTATCGCAATCTGGCGAAACGGCCGATACGCTAGCGGCGCTGCGCTTAGCGAAAGAGCGTGGTTATATGGCGACCATGGCCATTTGTAATGTGGCAGGTTCATCACTGGTTCGTGAGTCTGACTTAGCCTTTATGACGCGAGCAGGGACGGAAATCGGCGTTGCATCGACCAAAGCTTTTACTACCCAGCTGTCCGCGCTACTGATGCTGGTCACCGCGCTGGGTAAAATGCAAGGGCGTATCGGCCGTGATAAAGAGCGTGAGGTTGTCGATGCCTTGCACCATCTCCCCTCTAGCATTGAGCAGGCACTCACGTTTGATAAAGCGATTGAGCAGCTCGCTCAGGACTTTGCTGACAAGCATCATGCGCTCTTCCTTGGCCGTGGTGAGTATTATCCGATTGCTATTGAAGCCGCGCTCAAGCTAAAAGAAATCTCTTACATTCACGCTGAGGCCTATGCCGCTGGTGAGCTAAAGCATGGCCCATTGGCGCTGATTGATGCTGACATGCCGGTGATTGTGATCGCACCGAACAATGAGCTGTTGGAAAAGCTCAAATCAAACATTGAAGAAGTACGTGCTCGTGGTGGCCAGCTCTATGTGTTTGCCGATCAAGATGCCGGTTTTACACCGGAAGAAGGCATGAAAATTATCGCCATGCCACACGTGGATGACATCATCGCCCCGGTGTTCTACACCATCCCGATGCAGCAATTGTCGTATCATGTGGCCTTAATTAAAGGCACGGACGTTGACCAACCTCGTAACCTCGCCAAAGCGGTGACGGTGGAATAATCCTGCCTAGTAATCACCACGCTCTGACTAGGAGCGTGGTTGATCATTTATCAGTTACTTCTTCTTTGCTATAAAAATGCGATCTGCATAGGCTTTGTTGCAAAATGCAAATCATTTTGCATTCAATCTCAGGCATGGCGTCTTGAAATATAAACAGGACGTCGCGTTTATATCTAACTCTATGATTTTTAAGTCTTTATTTGATGCCTAATAACCTGGCCTACATTGTGCATACTCAGGGTATAACGACAAATATTGATAAGTTGTAGTGAGGAAGCAATGATTGATTCTAAAACCCAAGTAGCAAAACGCATCAAAGAAGCGCGTGAGTGGAAAGGCATCACTCAAGTGAAAATGGCCAAACTACTCAATGTGGCGCGTCAGACTTATTTGGATATCGAAAACGGTAAAACTGAGCCTCGCGTTCGCATGCTTTCCAATATCGCTGAATTGACTGAACGTCCATTAGTGTGGTTTGTCTATGGCGACGAAGATGTTGAGATGCATGATGTTCAATACAAGCAAGATGTGAACCGCTTGCTCGAGCATTTCTCGCGTTTACCCCATGAAGCGCGCACGGCCATTTTAAATCAAAGCGTGAATATGGCGTCGTTCCTTGTGAACTATTCAAAGGCCGCTCAACGCGCATAAGAGCACTGCCTGACCGACTAGATATGCGGGTAAGTGCTTGCTTACTGAGGTAGGCATCCGTAGCGCAGCATCACACTATCGATGTGCGCTACCATGATACGCCTACCGAGCCATGCATAATGCAGGGTTGGTGTTGTGACGGGCTTTTGTTTAATACAGCTCGGGTAGCAGAGATGAGGCATGAATCATGGTGATTTCGACCGCGCATATGGCGCAACGGATCCGTGAAGCACGGGAATTCAGTAAAATCACTCAGGTAGAGATGGCGCAGCGTTTGAATGTCGCGCGGCAAACCTATCTAGATATGGAATCGGGGAAAACCGATCCAAAAATTCTAGCGCTGGTCACGATTGCAGAGATCACCGGTCGCCCTTTTAATTGGTTCGTGCATGGTGAGTCTGATGAGCGCGACATTGCCTTCACTCATCGTGACGATTTGGCCGCCTTAACCAGCTTGCTGAGTCAGTTGCCGCAAGTTGCGCGTCAAACCGTTATGGATAACGCACTATCAATTGCTGAGTATGTCGTATCAATGACGCCCGAGCCGCGAAACGAATAAACAAAAAGCCCGATAAACGTTATCGGGCTTTTGCTTATTTGGCGTCTATGTCGCCGAGTGGGAGAGGAAAAAACGAAAGGCGGGATTCGACGTTTCATCTTTCCATTCATAGCCGAGCTCGCGTAAATGCGCGGTAAATGCCAGCAAATCCTGGTCGCCGATCTCAAAGCCACATAAAACACGTCCGTAATCTGAGCCATGGTTTCGGTAGTTAAACAGGCTAATATTCCAGTGGGTGCCCAGTGTTTGTAAAAAATGCAATAGTGCGCCTGGGTATTCAGGAAATTCGAAGCTGTACAGGCGTTCATGGAGGTGGGTTGAGGGACGCCCGCCAATCATGTAACGCACATGAACCTTGGCCATTTCATCGTCGGATAAATCTTCTACCGGATAACCTGCTTGGCGTAGATCCTTGATTATCTGATCCAACTCTTCTTGGCCTCCCAGCAACCGCACCCCGACGAAAATGTTCGCCAGGTTTTCATCCCCATATCGATAGTTAAACTCAGTCACGGCGCGATCGCCCAAAATCTGACAGAAATTGAAAAAAGCGCCAGTGTGTTCAGGGATAGTGACGGCAAGTAGGCCTTCGCGTTTTTCCCCCAGCTCAGCCCGTTCAGAGACGTAGCGTAGCGAGTGAAAGTTGGTGTTGGCACCGGATAACACCGCCGCCATTTGCTTGTCTTTTAGCTGATGTTTTTCAACATAGTGTTTTAGTCCAGCCAGTGCTAACGCGCCTGACGGCTCGGAAATAGCACGGGTGTCTTCAAAAATGTCTTGTACCGCCGCGCAAATGGCATCACTGGACACCGTGATGCTGTCATCAAGGTATTGCTGGCATAGCCGAAAGGATTCATCGCCGATGCGCTTGACTGCAACGCCATCGGCAAAGGTTCCAACCCGATCGAGGGTGACGGGAAAGCCAGCATCTAACGCCGCGCGCAGACAGGCCGAGTCTTCCGCTTCGACACCGATCACCTTGATATTAGGCATCAGTTGTTTGATAAGCACTGCGACGCCGGCAGCGATGCCTCCGCCCCCGACGGGTAAGAAGACATAATCGAGATGACCATTTTGTTGCACTAGCTCAAGACCGATAGTTCCTTGACCGGCAATCACCTGTGGGTGATCAAAGGGCGGAACAAAGGTATAGCCATGCTCATCGGCAAGCTGTTGTGCTCTGCCTTTGGCGTCATCAAAATTATTACCATATAGTACCACTTTGCCGCCAAAGCCGCGTACCGCATCGACTTTAATCGCCGGTGTTGTCCGTGGCATGACGATGGTTGCTTGCACGCCAAGCTTGCTTCCAGATAACGCCACCCCTTGTGCATGATTACCGGCAGAGGCAGCAATCACACCGGCTTGCTTTTGCGCGTCGGTTAACTGGGCCATCATATTATGCGCGCCACGCAGTTTAAATGAATGAACCGGTTGACGGTCTTCGCGTTTGAGCTGCACCTGGTTATCGAAGCGCTCAGACAAGCGTTTCATGGTTTGAAGTGGCGAGGTGATCGCCACTTCATAAACAGGCGCGCGCAAGATATCCCTAAGGTAATCAGCACCGTCCATCGGTTGTGCGGGTAAAGATTGCGCCTGTTGCATGCTTACTCCTCCAATTTACTGCGATCGCGCACCGCGCCTTTATCAGCACTGGTGGCAAGGGTGGCATAGGCTCTTAAGGCGTAAGAAACCTGACGCTGGCGATCTTTCGGTTTCCACCCTCTTGCCTGCGCCTTTTCTCGGCGTGCAGTGAGGGTGGCTTCATCTACCCGCAAGCTGATTTCACGGGTCGGGATGTCAATGTGAATGCGATCACCGTCTTCAACGAGGGCGATGGTGCCGCCGTTAGCTGCTTCGGGTGACACATGACCAATGGATAGCCCGGAAGTGCCGCCAGAAAAACGGCCATCAGTGAGCAGGGCGCACGACTTACCCAGCCCCATCGATTTTAAGTAGGTGGTGGGGTAGAGCATTTCTTGCATCCCTGGTCCACCTTTGGGTCCTTCATAGCGAATCACGACCACATCGCCGGCTTTGACTTTTCCACCGAGAATCGCTTCCACGGCGGTGTCTTGGCTTTCGAAGACCACCGCGGGCCCTTCGAAGGTCAGAATGCTCTCATCCACGCCGGCGGTTTTGACGATACAGCCATTTAAGGCGATATTACCTTGCAGCACGGCAAGGCCACCGTCTTGGCTGAATGCGTGCTCGAGGGTACGAATACAACCAGATTGACGGTCATCATCCAGAGTGTCCCAACGACAGCGTTGCGAGAAGGCTTGGGTGGTACGGATGCCCGCCGGCCCTGCTCGATAAAACGCTTTGATGTCTTCATCGTCGGTTTGCATGATGTCATAGTGCGCCAGTTGCTCTTTAAGGCTCATGCCCAGCACAGTTTGCTGGTCCATATTCAGTAAGTTGGCGCGTTGGAGTTCGCCGAGGATCCCCATCACACCACCGGCGCGGTGCACATCTTCCATGTGATACTGCTGGGTGGATGGTGCCACTTTGCAAAGATGAGGGACTTGGCGTGACATGCGATCAATATCATCCATACCAAAATCGATATCGCCTTCTTGAGAGGCGGCCAGCAAGTGCAGCACGGTATTGGTTGATCCTCCCATGGCAATGTCGAGTGCCATGGCATTTTCAAATGAGGCGCGATTTGCAATATTGCGTGGCAGGATGCTGTCGTCGTCTTGCTCGTAATAGCGCTTGGCGAGCGAAACAATCCGTTTACCGGCGTTGAGAAACAGTTGTTCACGATCTGCATGAGTGGCGAGCATGGATCCATTACCGGGTTGGCTGAGCCCCAGCGCTTCGGTTAAACAGTTCATCGAGTTGGCAGTAAACATCCCTGAGCATGAGCCACAAGTGGGGCACGCTGAGCGTTCAATTTGCTCGCTTTGCTCATCAGACACATCTGGGTTGGCCCCTTGCATCATGGCATCGACCAGATCGAGTTTAAGGATTTGATCGGAAAGCTTGGTTTTCCCCGCTTCCATCGGTCCGCCAGAGACAAAAATAACGGGCACATTTAAGCGCATGGCGGCCATTAACATGCCTGGGGTAATTTTGTCACAGTTGGAAATACAGACCATGGCATCGGCACAGTGGGCGTTGACCATGTATTCGACAGAGTCAGCGATAATCTCACGCGAGGGCAGTGAGTAGAGCATGCCGCCGTGGCCCATGGCGATGCCATCATCCACCGCGATGGTATTAAATTCTTTGGCAATCCCGCCGGCTTGTTCGATTTCTCGCGCCACCAGCTGGCCCATATCTTTGAGGTGGACGTGCCCGGGCACAAACTGGGTAAACGAGTTCACCACCGCGATGATGGGCTTGCCGAAATCATCATCTTTAACGCCGGTGGCACGCCATAGTGCGCGTGCGCCTGCCATGTTGCGACCGTGGGTGGTGGTTTTGGAACGATAGGTTGGCATATTACGACTCCTTTGCCTTATGCGCGCTGGTCGGGGTGAACGGGATCAAGCCAGCCCCATTTGTCTTCGGTAGTGCCATCAAACAGGCCAAAAAAGGCTTGCTGTAGTGAGGCGGTGATCGGGCCTCGTTGACCTTCACCCACTGTAATTTGGTCGACGCTGCGCACGGGGACGATTTCAGCTGCGGTTCCCGTCATAAACACTTCATCGGCCAGATAAAGCGCTTCACGTGCAATCGACTCTTCGCGAATCGTTAGCCCTTGTTCTTTGGCAAGTGTGATGATCGAATCGCGTGTTAGTCCAGGTAAAATTGCGCTGGTGGCCGGTGGGGTACTGATCACGCCATTTTTGACAATAAAGAGGTTCTCACCGGCTCCTTCGGACAGGTAGCCACGCACATCCAGTGCAATGCCTTCTGCGTAGCCATGACGGCGGGCTTCTCCACCCACTAATAAGGACGATAAGTAGTTGCCGCCGGCTTTTGCCGCGGTTGGAATGGTATTGGGGGCGGCACGGTTCCAGCTCGAGACCATGGCATCGACCCCTTGTGCGAGGGCGTCTTCGCCAAGGTAGCTTCCCCAGCTAAAGGCAGCGATAATGATGTCCATCTGTGTCTCTGGCGGTGGACAAACGCCGAGGCCAACATTGCCGACAAAGCCAAGCGGACGAATATAGGCGGAGCGAAGCTGGTTCACGCGCAGGGTTTCTCGGCAACCTTCCATCAGCGCATCCACGCTAAATGGGATCGGAAAACGATAAATCTTCGCCGAGTCTTTAAGGCGCTGCATGTGTTCGCGATGGCGAAATACCACGGGGCCGTTTGGGGTGTCGTAGCAACGTATCCCTTCAAAGACTGAGGTGCCATAGTGCATGGCGTGGGTGAGTACGTGCACAGTGGCATCCTGCCAAGCGATCATTTCCCCGTTAGACCAAATATAATCAGCGGTATTTGTCGACATTCTTTTCTTCCTTTTTGGTTATGCGCGTAGGGACTGTGTAGTCGAAGAGGCCATCATGACCTCTGCCACGTCCCATAGCTTAGTCAGTTGTGGCCGCAAGGTCTCGATCGCGCGTTGGCTTTCGACGGTGACATCAAAAATTACCTGTCCCGAGTCCGAAGGCATTGACATCGTAAACTGGCAGACGGTAAAACCACGATGACGGATCACGCGCAACACGCGCTCCAACAACTCAGGGCTGTGGGTGGCATGAATTGAAAATTGGTGTTGTGTCATCAGCTTTGCTCCATCATTTGTTGGTTGGCTGCCCCAGGCGGTACCAGTGGCCATACATTTTCCATTTCGTCGATGGCAACATGCAGCAAATACGGGCCCTGATGTGTCATCAAGGTGTTGAGGGCGTCCTCGACCTCGTCTTTGCGCTGGATACTGTGTCCGGGTATATCAAAGGCGCGCGCGAGGGTGAGAAAATCCGGATTGTCAGACAGGTCGGTCTCACTGTAGCGTTGATCGAAAAACAGCTGCTGCCATTGACGAACCATGCCTAAACGCTGGTTATCAAGCAGAATGATTTTAACGGCGATCCCTCGGCGTTTGAGTGTGCCCAGCTCTTGAATATTCATCATAAACGAGCCATCTCCGGTCACTAACACCACCTCATCATTGGGGCGAGCGACTTTGGCGCCCATTGCAGCCGGTAAACCAAAGCCCATAGTGCCCAGCCCTGCTGAGGTTAATAGATTCTCTGGCCGTGATGGGAGTACATGTTGCGCGACCCACATCTGGTGCTGGCCGACATCGGTCGCGACCACCGTACTGGTTGGCATACGTTGCGAAAGGTTATTCAGCAGTGCCGGCGCATAGATAGCGTCACCTGGGTGGTCATAACGCCACGTGTGCGTCGTTTGCCAGGTGGTGATTTGAGCGCGCCAATCAGGCGATGTGTCAGGGTTTTCTAGGGCGGGAAGCACGAGATTGAGTGGGGCGCAAACCGGTGCTTGTGCGCGGCGCAGTTTGTTGATTTCCGCCGCATCGATATCGATATGCACCACGTTAGCGTGGGGGGCGAATGTATCGAGCTTGCCGGTGACTCTGTCATCAAAGCGTGCGCCGATGACAATCAGCAAATCGGACGCTTGCACCGCCAAGTTAGCGGCTTTGGTGCCATGCATGCCCAACATGCCTAGATAATACGGATAGTGCGGTGCGACGGTGCCTAAGCCTTTTAAGGTACTGACCACAGGCAGTTCACTGCGCGCTAAATAATCGCGCACTGCTTGAGTGGCTTTGCCTAACACCACACCGCCGCCGAGATAGACCATAGGGCGCTGACTGGCTCGGATAAGCGCATTCGCCTGGTCGATATCTGTCTTGTTGAGTGGCGCGATATGTGGCGTGGTGATCTGGACTGTAGTCTCAGGGATCAAGCCTTGCTGTACGTCTTTGGCGATATCGACGAGCACGGGGCCCGGTCGACCAGATTGTGCCACTTCAAATGCTTGTGCGAGTGTGGGGGTGAGCTCAGCGGGATCGGTCACTAAAAAACTGTGTTTCGTGCAGGCTAACGACAAGCCCAGCACATCGATTTCTTGAAAAGCATCGGTACCGATAAGAGGGCTAGCAACCTGGCCGGTGATGGCCACAATAGGGACTGAGTCCATCATCGCATCGGCAAGCCCGGTCACGAGATTGGTGGCGCCAGGGCCTGATGTCGCAATGCATACCCCAGGACGGCCACTGGCTCGGGCATACCCGATCGCAGCCATGGCGGCGCCTTGCTCGTGGCGACAGAGGATATGTTCCACCCCACCGTCAAAAAGGGCATCGTAAACGGGCATGATGGCGCCCCCAGGATAACCAAAAACGGTATCCACCCCTTGTTGTTGTAACGCTTTTACCACCCATTGTGCACCGGTCATCGTCGCCCCTCCCCGTCTAAGCGGGGAGAGCAGGGTTGCGAATAACCTGTCTCTGCGCGCTCCATCATGATTGCTTCCGTTGTCGCGTGGCATCGCCACATGAATGAAAAAAGCCCCCGAACCTTTGGGTTGCGGGGGCTTGGTTGCGATGTTGCTGCTGTCTTTCGCGTACCTACACCCCTCGCGGAATAATGACCACGATGAGGCGAATAATGAGAACGATAGCGAAATTTAACATTTGTCTGTCTTATCTTTTATTGGGCTCATTTTATGAGCGTTTTGTTAATTATGTTTTTGTTTATGCCTGCTTGTTGCAGGTCAGTCACGGAGCCGATCTATCGCCGAGTCTCGTGTTTAATTGTTGTGTATTTGTAGTGGTATCACAGACCTCACTCGCATGACAAGAAAAAATTACTCTCAATCACAGATTAGCGCGGCAGTATAAGAGCTGGGTTTCATAGCGATGACAGTAAGCGGAGTGGGAAAATATGGCATTGGCGATAGTTCACAGTCGAGCCTGTGTCGGTGTAGAAGCGCCGAGTGTGACCGTAGAAGTACATATATCCAATGGTTTACCGGGGTTTGCACTGGTGGGCTTACCGGAAACGACGGTCAAAGAAGCCCGTGATCGGGTACGAAGTGCGATTGTGACCTCGAATTTTGAGTTCCCTTCACGCCGGATCACCGTCAACCTGGCCCCAGCCGACTTACCTAAAGAAGGGGGACGATTTGATTTACCCATTGCACTTGGGATCTTGGTGGCGTCGGGACAGTTGCCAGAAAAGCGTTTGAACGCGTTTGAGTTTTTAGGGGAACTGGCGTTGTCGGGGCAATTGCGGCCGGTTAAAGGCGCATTGCCGGCGGCGCTCGCCAGTCAAAAAGCGCAGCGAGCCCTGGTGGTACCGGATGATAATGCCAATCAAGTGGCACTGGTAGACAATGAGCGGCATGTGTCAGCGCCCGACCTGATTGCCGTGAGCCAACACCTAGCCGGCCAGCAAAGTTTATGTTTAAACGCTGTCCCTGCCGTGAATGACACGCCAGCGGTGACGCGATGCTTACGCGACATTATCGGTCAGCAACAAGGTAAGCGAGCGTTAGAAATTGCCGCCAGTGGCTCTCATAACTTACTTTTTGTGGGTCCTCCCGGTACTGGGAAAACCATGCTTGCGTCGCGTTTATGTGACTTACTGCCACCGATGAATGATGATGAAGCGTTGGCCTCAGCCGCCGTCACCTCTTTGACTCAACAACCTTTGCATGAGGGAAATTGGCGTCAGCGCCCTTTCCGTAGCCCCCACCATTCCAGCTCCATGGCAGCCTTGGTCGGAGGCGGCAGCGTACCGCGCCCTGGTGAGATTTCGCTGTCTCACCATGGGGTATTGTTTCTTGATGAAATGCCGGAGTTTGAGCGTCGCGTACTCGATGCGTTGCGCGAGCCGCTTGAGTCTGGCGAAATTGTGATTTCGCGCGCCAATGGTAAAACCCGGTTTCCGGCTCGCTTCCAACTTATCGGTGCATTAAACCCGAGTCCAACCGGTCATCACGAGGGTGAATTGGCCCGGTCTAACCCACAACAAATTCTGCGTTATTTAGCGCGTTTATCTGGCCCACTGTTAGACCGATTTGATATGTCCATTGATATTCCCGCACTGCCACGAGGCTGTCTTTCAAGTGGCGGAGAACGCGGTGAGTCAACGTCGACGGTAAAAGCGCGGGTAGCGGCTGCGCGTGAGCGTATGCTGGCACGCCAAGGAAAGGTGAATGCGTTGTTGAGTAATCAAGAAATGGAGCTGCATTGTCAGCTCGTTCAGGCTGATGCGGCGTTTTTAGAGCAGGCTTTACATCGATTGGGGTTGTCCGTTCGGGCCTATCACCGCATTATCAAGGTAGCACGTACCATTGCCGATCTTGGCGGCGACGCTCAGATCTCACGATCTCATTTAGCGGAAGCGCTGGGATATCGGGCGATGGATGGCTTATTGCGCCATCTCAACGCCCAAGTCAGCTAATTACTTTTGGGTCAGTAAAAAGTTGATCAACTGGAAGTATTCTTCCGGAGTTTCTACTGTTTTGGGTGTCACGTGATATTTGCCGTTGACGATCACCGCAGGCACACCGCGCAAGCCCGCTTTTTCGAACGATTGGTCGAAACGCTTGGCCATGGAGTTCGCGGCAAAGCTGTTGTAAGCGCTGTCAAATTCTTTGCCATCAATGCCGTTATCGACAAACATTTGGCGAACCTCCGCCAGTGATTTCGGTGGGTTTTGTACCGCATGAATGCGATCAAACATCACCGGAATAATGGTTTTTTGTGCATCGAGCACAACCGCCGCTGCGTAGGCGCGTGTTACCACACTGCCCATCTCGCCGCCCATAAAAGACACATGGTGTTTTACCACTTTCGCATTATCAGGCACTTGTTGTTTGAGCTGCTGGACCAGTGGTTCAAACTGATAACAATGTGGGCAATAGAAAGAGAAAAACTCGGTCACTGTTGGGGAATCAGTTGCCGGCGTCTCTAGCACTTGGTAATCCTCACCAGCTTTAAAGCGGCCTGGTTTAGCATCCGCTACCTCAATCGGTGTTGCAGGCTCTGCCGACTCCGTTTGCGTGGTTTCGGTTGTTGGGGTGGTGTCTGGTGATGTCTGCGTCACGCTCTCAGGCTCAGAGCACGCGGTTAGGCCTACGACCAGTAGCAAAGGCAACAGTTTTTTAAACATGATTGAATGACTCTCCGTTATCGATTGAGCGCTTACGGATACAGTGTAAGCGGTGGTGCTTCAAGGGCGGCAAGTTGTTCTTTAAAAGCGAGTACCTGACCTTCCCAGTATTTTGCATCAGCAAACCAAGGAAATGCACGAGGAAAAGCCGGATCTTGCCAGCGTTTTGCCAGCCAGGCCATGTAATGCACCATTCTCAGACCACGCAATGGCTCGATCAGTTGCAATTGGTCGGCGGGGAATTCACGAAATTCGCGATAACCCTCCGCCAAGGTGTCGAGTTGCGCGAGCTGATCGGCGCGACTGCCGTTTAAAAATAGCCATAAATCTTGCATCGCGGGACCGTTACGGGTGTCATCAAAATCGACAAATAGTGGACCGTCTCGCCACAAAATATTGCTGGGATGACAATCGCCATGGAGCCGAATCGCGGGCCACTCCGTGTGCCATCGCGCCGCGATGGCATCGATTAATCGGTCGAGATCAGAGAAGAATGTCGCTTGCAGGCTTGCTGGGATCAAGCTGGCTTCTCCTAGCTCGCGGCGTGGCTGATAAAGGTGGCTGTCGAGATCAAATTTAGCGCGAGTTTGAAAAGGCTTAGCGGCGCCCATTTGGTGGATTCGACCCAGATAACGGCCGACCGCTTCGAGCTGATCCCAATTGTCCACTTCAAAGCCGCGACCGCCCACACTGGGGAATAAGGCAAAGCGAAAGCCTGACGCGTAAAAAAGACTGGTTCCCTCTCGTTGAATCGGGGCAACGACGGGAATATCTGCGTCGGCTAGCTCGCGGCAGAAAGCATGTTCTTCATGAATTTGCGCATCGGACCAGCGAGCGGGCCGATAGAACTTGACCACATAGCGCTGGCCATCATCGGCGACAAACTGGGCCACCCGGTTTTCATAGCTGTTCAGCGCGAGTAGGCCGGATTGAGGAAAAATACCGACCGATTCAATCGCATTTAATTGAACGTCGGGAGTAAGAGCATGAAAGTCAAAGCCTATCTCGGTCATACGCCACCTGAGAATGACAAAAGAAACGTTATAGTAACAAATAAAAAGGGCGCTGCCTGCGCCCTGTTTATTTGTCGTGAATGGTTGTTGTGGTGAATTGGCCGATTACAGATCCGTGATAAAGCGGCTTTCTGCCGTTACCCTTTTTTGTTTGTCGCCTGATTCACGCTCCATCACAAAGGTGATGTCGGCAATGCGTTGTTCCATCTCGTACGTATCGACTGCCAGACTAATTGGCAGTGAGAAAACCTCACCCGCTTGTACATTAACGGTTTGTGGCCCGTGCCATGTCACCTCATCCAAACCTTTAACCGACAGCTGATATACGTCGTCTGTCTGCGTTTTATTTAAGATTTTTAAGGTGTAGGTATTTTCAACCAGTCCTTGGTTGTTAATGCGATACAGTTGATTACGGTCGCGTATCACATCCAGCTCCATCGGCATGACCGACATCGCCAGATAAATAAACATTGCAGTCACAATAACCATGACCGCCCCATAACCCACCAGTTTTGGTCGCATGACCGCGGTTTTCTTGCCTTCGAGCTTGTGCTCGGTGGTGTAGCTGATTAGGCCGCGCGCGTACCCCATGCGATCCATGGTTTCATCACACGCATCGACACAGGCACCACAGTTGATGCATTCATACTGCAAACCATCACGAATATCGATACCTGTCGGACACACTTGCACACATAGGTTGCAGTCAATACAGTCGCCTAATCCTAATGCTTTGGGATCTTTCTTACGTGGGCGAGGCCCGCGTTTTTCGCCGCGTTTGGCATCATAGCCAACGATAAAGGTGTCTTTATCAAACATTGCGGACTGAAAGCGCGCGTAGGGGCACATGTGAATACACATGATCGATCGCATCCAGCCCGCATTCCCGTAGGTACAGGCAGCAAAGAAGATCACCCAAAAGCCGACCCAAAAACTAGTATCGAACGTGACTAAATCGACCGCGAGCGATTGCACGGGAACAAAGTAACCGACAAACGTGGCGCCCGTGACCAGAGATATGAGCCACCAAGCCGCATGCTTCGCGGCTTTTCGCGCGGCCAATGCCGGCGTAAGTTTGAGCGAGTCTTGTTTTCGGCGTTTGTTGGCCGCCCCCTCCAGCTTTTCTTCAAACCAGATAAAGAGAAAGGTCCACACTGTTTGCGGGCACAAATAGCCACACCACACCCGGCCAAGAAAAGTGGTAATAAAAAAGAGGCCGAAGGCGGCGAGCATCAAAAGTGCAGCCAACAAGGTCAGGTCTTGTGGCCATAATGTGGTGCCGAAAAAATTAAACTTTTGATTGCCTATATCCAGCAAAATGGCTTGTCGGCCTTGATACGGGATCCAGGGCGTTAGCAGAAACAGCAGCATAAAGAACCAGCCCATGTAACGGCGCATTCGCTGGTAATAGCCTTTCACCGCGCGCACATAAATGCGATTACTCGGATTAAAGCGATCGCCGTTACCTTTATGGGTTTTGGGATTGTATTCTTTTGCAGTCACGTCTTTGACGTTAATTTTTTTATCGCTCATGACATTGGCTTTCCTTGGGACAGCGGGTCCATGGTGCATTGCCAGGCCCTAATTATCATTGTGCCTGTGATTGTAGCGCAGCAAACGCCGTGAATACGCTACCAGAGTCATAGTTTGCGATACAGCCACAAACTGAACGAATTCCAGCTATAACAGACGATTAGCGAGGGCCACTGACTCACTCTTTTGTTGGGGTAATGCCTCTCGCCCGTAAAATAGCGGCTTTAAAGTCGTCTTCATTGTCTTTTGCAAGGCCAGGAATAGGCGCGTTGCTATCTTCTAGTCGCATTTTGAGTTGATAGATCAAGGTGTCGTCCGATAGCGTTGTTAAGTCATCGCGATGACCGGCCTCTTGGGCAATCAGATTGAGCATGGTCATGAGCGAGTGATCGGGCGTTTGTTGCCAAGATTGGTTCAGTAGATCGAGCAACTCGTTGATACGATGGCAGTGCATGGTGGTATCCTTAATGTGGCACGTAAAAAATACCATTTTGCCCGACGGCGAGCGGTGAATACTTAGCCAAGATCAAATTCCTTTCAGGCGAGAGTTAATTTATCGGCATCACACGATTACGCCCGAGGTTTTTGGCCTTGTAGAGTTGTTGATCAGCACGGTAAATGAGATCGGCGCCAGATTCGCGAGCATGCTCGTCGTACTCTGCGACGCCCATAGACACGGTAATATGATCCAATGTTTGGCCACGACGCCGGTCTTTTATCACCATTCTATCGATAGCGGCACGTAGCGTTTCAGCGGTCCGTTTTGCGCTGTTGAGGCGTCTTTTAGGTAACAGTAGCGCAAACTCTTCGCCGCCGTAGCGGAACGCTTGTACGCCTTCTCGGCAGTAGTCGAGTAATCGCTTGGCGACCTGCTTCAAAGCGATATCGCCGAGCACGTGACCGTATGTATCGTTAAGTTGTTTAAAGTGATCGAGGTCGACGAGGACTAAAGCAAACGGCCAGGTTTGTGCGTTTTCGGTGTACGCATTGAGCTCGCGTTCAAAGGCGGCCCGATTGAGCAGGCCGGTTAAGCCATCATGGGTGGCTTGCTCGGTCATCTCTGCGAGGTTTTGTTTTAGTTGGGCAATTTCTTGCTGGGCATCACTCAGTTGGTGTTTAAAGTAGCGGGTCGATTGCGTCAGAGCTTGCGAGTCTTTCACTACATTACGGACAACGGCGATGGTTTCATCAATGGACAACCCTTCGTTTTCAACGCGAGACAGCTGTTCGAATGTTTTGTCGAGTACCGAGTGAAACGCGTCTGTGTCCTGAAGCGTGTCCGACATCGAATGACTCATCTCCGTCATCATTGACTCAAGGCTTTGCTTAAGGCTGCCAATGTTCTGGCTGTGTTTATCCGCCATGTGTTTTTGATACAAGATGTCGCTTTGAAGAGGACTGCACGTGCCATGCTCATGGACGGTGGTATCGACGTCAGCGGTGAGCTTTGGATCGGTATTGGCGACGTAGGTGTACCATAGCGCGTAGTTGGTCGGTGTCGTGGGCACCTTATATTTCATCATCAAAGGGACCGCTTTTTTGAGAAATACGGTCGATTGTTGAAATTGATCGTCTGACATGGCGGTCCTTTCTGCTAAGCAACATAGATAGGCACTTTGTTCAGTGTATACCCAAAGTGACAGGAGTGGCAGCGTAGAGGAAAAAAGCGTGAGCCTGCAGACATGGATGTCTGCAGGCTTGTGTTAGCGAAAGAACGGGTGTTAAAGAAAGAACGGGCTGGGTTGGAATAGGCGCTCAACATCCGGAATGTATTTTTTATTTACCAAGAATAACACCACATGATCATCTTGCTGGATCACGGTTTTATCGTGGGCAATCAATACTTCATCACCTCGTACAATCGCACCTATGGTCGTGCCCGGTGGTAACTTTATCTCGCCAATTGCCCGGCCAACCACTTTAGACGTTGACGCATCACCGTGCGCAATCGCTTCAATTGCTTCAGCGGCGCCGCGTCGTAATGACGACACATTGACAATATCGGCGCGGCGTACATGGGTGAGCAACGCCGAAATCGTCGCTTGTTGGGGGGAGATGGCAATATCAATCACCCCACCTTGAACCAAGTCGACATAAGCACCGCGTTGAATCAGCACCATGACTTTTTTTGCCCCTAGGCGTTTAGCGAGCATTGCCGACATAATATTGGCTTCATCTTCGTTGGTGACCGCGATAAAGACATCAATCTGCTCAATGTGCTCTTCGCTGAGTAATTCCTGGTCAGACGCATCGCCACAAAAAACGGTGGTTTCTTCTAATAGCTCAGCCAGGTGTTCAGCACGAGCTGGATTGCGCTCAATTAACTTCACGCTGTACTGGCGCTCAAGTGCCATGGCTAGGCCAGCACCAATATTCCCCCCACCCACAATCATGATGCGTTTGTAAGGCTTTTCGAGGCGCTGCAGTTCACTCATCACTGAGCGGATATGGTTGCTGGCGGCGACGAAAAAGACTTCATCATCGGCTTCGATAATGGTCGTGCCTTGGGGGCGAATCGGGCGGTCACGCCGAAAGATAGCGGCAACACGGGTATCGACATGCGGCATGTGCTCGCGCAGTGCTGAGAGCGCTTTGCCGACCAAAGGCCCGCCGTAATAGGCCTTAACGGCCACTAGGCCCACTTTTTTGTCGGCAAAGCTGACCACTTGTAACGCGCCTGGGTATTCAATTAAGCGACGAATATAATGCGTCACCAGCTCCTCTGGGGCGATAAGGTGGTCAACCGGACAGGCGTCACTGTTAAACAATTGCTCTTTTACCGCGAGATATTCAGGACTTCGGATCCGAGCAACACGATTGGGTGTGTTAAAGCGGGTAAAAGCGACCTGACAAGCGATCATGTTTGTTTCATCGGAGTTGGTTACGGCAACCAGCATATCCGCATCTTGCGCGCCAGCCTCTTGCAAGGTCGACGGATGGCTGGCAAACCCGTGTACAACACGTAAGTCGTATTTATCTTGCAGTTCGCGAAGCCGTTCTGGGGCGCGGTCAACAATGGTGATGTCATTGTTTTCTCCGACCAGATTTTCTGCCAAGGTACCGCCGACTTGGCCTGCACCCAAGATAATGATTTTCATGTTGTTGTTACTCCCTGCCTCGTTACTTGCCGGTTGGCTTTTTTAGGCATGCGTAATAGAAGCCGTCCATGTCGTGTTCTCCGGGGAGAATTTGTCGTCCTGGCTGGTCGTGGGTGCCGGTGCGCAATATTGCTGTTGGCTCGCGAGTTAAAAAGGCGCGAATTTGTGTTGCGTTTTCATCCGGTAATACCGAGCAGGTCGCGTACACCAGCGTACCGCCTGGCGCCAATTGCTGCCACATTGCGTCTAAAATCTCCGCTTGTAACGTGACCAAGGCTTGAATATCGCTATCGCGTCTTAGCCATTTAATGTCCGGATGGCGACGGATCACACCTGTGGCCGAGCAGGGCGCATCCAGCAAAATGCGATCAAATGCTGGGCCCGTGTGCCAAGCGATCGGCAAGCGAGCATCGGCGTGTTTCACCTCAGCATTAAGCCCTAAGCGCGATAGGTTCTCTTTGATCCGCGACAAGCGATTTTCATCGGCATCAATGGCAGTGACGATCGCATCAGGCTGATGTTCAAGAATATGACAGGTTTTGCCACCGGGGGCGGCACAGCAGTCGAGAATGTGCTCTGCTGAATCGGGCTGGAGGTAGTCGACAGCGAGTTGTGCGGCGGCATCTTGTACCGATACCCAACCTTGGGTAAAGCCTGGCAAACGTGTTACGTCGCACGGTGCGTCGAGCTTGATAGCGTCCAAAGCTTGGGTGTGCGGAGAACCAGCGATACCCGCCGCTTGCAGTTCAGCAAGGTAACTTGCCTGAGTATGATGCTGGCGGTTTACGCGCAACCACATGGGGGCTTTTTGATGATTCGCCGCGATAATCTCTTGCCACTGGTTAGGGTAGGCCTGTTGAAGACGCGTTAATAACCAGCTGGGATGGCAGTGTTGCCCGGCGGACTCGGCTTGACTGGCATCATCGAGCGAGGCTTGATCGCGTTGATAGTTACGCAATATCGCATTGATAAGGCCACGTAACTGCGGACGCTTGAGTGTTTTGGTCGCGTTGACCGTTTCCGCCACCGCGGCATGGGCCGGAATACGCATATAGCCGAGTTGATAGAGGCCAACGAGTAACAGGTGATGAAACACACGTTGCTTACCTTTTAATGGTTTGTCCATCAAAGCTTGCACGATATGCTCTAAACGCGGCAACCAACGTAAGGTGCCGTAGCAGATCTCTTGCAGTAACGCCGCATCCCGTGGTGCGATGTGCTGCTGCGCCAGTGGCAGTTGCTGCGAGAGGGATTGGCCTTGATCGACCACTTGATATAGAACGCGGGCAGCCGCGGCTCTTACATTCATATGTTTACCCATTAAAAGGCCAAAATGGCATCAGACGATAGCGTCGCCTGTTACATTAAAAAAGGCCAGCGTACTGGCCTTAAACGATGTTGCTACAAAACGCACCCTTTATACTAATTGGGTGCCGGTTTCAAACCACTCGCGACGCGCATTGAGCAGCTCGTGAGCCTGCATGGCTTTCTTGCCCGGTGGCTGTAGGTGTGTCAGCTGAAGAACACCTTTGCCGGTCGCAATTTGAATACCGTGTTTATCAGTGTTAATGACGGTCCCCGGCGCAGCATCAACATCAATATCGAGTGCGTTCGCGCCCCACACTTTGATATTTTGCTCACCTAAGGTGAAAAAACTCACCGGGCGAGGATTGAATGCGCGTACACAGCGTTCGATAAACGCCGCGTCTTGATGCCAATCGATATGAGCTTCTTGCTTGGTTAGCTTTTCGGCGTAATTGGCTTTGGCGTCATTTTGCGGTTCAGCCAATATAATGCCGTTGGCCATATCATTGAGGCAATCAATCAGTGCCTGTGGACCCAGCTCAGCCAAGCGCTCATACAGACTGCCACTGGTTTCTTTGTCATCAATCGGTAAGGTGGCGATTTTTAACATGTCACCGGTATCGAGCCCTTCATCCATCTGCATGATGGTGACGCCGGTTTCGTTATCGCCTGCCCAGACCGCTCGCTCAATCGGTGCGGCCCCCCGCCAACGTGGCAAAATTGAGCCATGCACATTAACGCAGCCCAACCTTGGGATCGTTAACACGGCTTTCGGCAAAATAAGTCCATAGGCGACCACCACCAGAACGTCGGCATCGAGTGCGGCTAACTCGGCCTGTGCCGTTTCGTCACGCAACGTGCGAGGCTGGTATACTGGGAGTGCATGTTCAATCGCCAGTTGTTTAACTGGGCTCGCCGTGAGCTTTTTGCCCCGTCCTGCTGGTTTATCTTCGCGGCTATAGACCGCAATGACCTCATGCTCACTGTCGAGCAAGGCTTGTAAATGGCGCGCGGCAAAGTCCGGCGTGCCCGCAAATACTATACGCAGCGGTTTGCTCAAAGTGACCTCAGCTTACTTTTTGGTTAGCGCGTTTGAGTTTTTCCATTTTTTGCTTGATGCGTTGGCGCTTCAATGGTGATAGATAATCAACGAATAGCTTGCCTTCTAAGTGGTCAAGCTCGTGTTGAATACAAATCGCCAGTAAGTCGTCTGCATCGAACTGAAATGGATTGCCGTCACGATCGAGTGCTTTGACCGTCACTTCGGCTGCTCGAGGCACTAAGGCACGTGAGCTCGGCACAGAGAGGCACCCTTCTTCAATACCGTCTTCACCGCGCTTTTCGATAATTTCAGGGTTGATCAGCACCATAGGCTCGTCACGCGTTTCTGATACATCGATCACGACCATGCGTTGGTGAAAATCAACCTGAGTAGCGGCAAGACCGATACCGTCTTGGTCGTACATGGTTTCAATCATGTCATCGGCCATTTTCTGGATCTCAGGGGTAACGGTATCCACCGGTTTCGCAACGGTGCGAAGGCGCTCATCTGGAAATGTTAATACGTTCAGTAAAGCCATAACGTCTCGCAAAAATTGAACTGTGCCGAATGCGGCACGGGATAATTGGGTTAATTCTAGACATTTTGCCAGCCAATTGACAGCATCAGCGCGTTCTGTCTGACAAGGAAGACGACGATGACAAAGAAACTGTGTAGGCTTGCTATGGCAGTCCTATTGACAGCGCTACTCCCGTTCAGTGTGGCGGCACAAAAGAGTGAAACACGTTATACCGTTGAGCGTGGCGATACGCTTTGGGATATTGCCGCCACCTTTTTTGCTGACCCTTGGCATTGGCCAAAGGTATGGTACGACAACCCAAGTATAAAGGATCCACACCTTATCTACCCGGGCGATACGTTGACGCTTAAGTGGCAACAAGGGAAACCGCATCTAACATACCAAGCCTCTCACACGATAGCCGCAGACGAACCGGCATCGCCTGTGCCCAGTGTTGCGCCCTTACTCTTACCCCACCTAGCACAAGATACCTTGATTGAGAAAGCACGATTAGTCGCGTTACCCAGGGTGTTGGGCTCGCCTGAGGGGCGTCGCCTTTTATCGGCGGCAGACACTGTGTATATCGATGCCGCATTACACGCGATCGATTGGCAGGTATATCGGGTCGCGCACACCTTTTCGCATCAACGCGCAGATCAAACGGCTGATAATCGCCCACAAATGGTTAGCTTGACGCACGTGGCCAATGGTTCAATCACCGACGTGGCGTCGAACTATAGCGTGATGACACTGACTCAGGTCAATCAAGAGATACGACCCAATGACGTGCTATTGCCGGCCCCCGACCGTGTTCAGGCGCCATTCTGGCCTTATCCTGCGAAAATCAAAGCGACCTTATTGGGTCACCTTTACGGCAGTGAATACGTGGCTCAAGGGCAGTTAGTCGTTCTGGATAAAGGGGCAAAGGCGCAGGTTTCGGCTGGGCAAGTATTTGAAGTCACTCAACCTGGAAAACAGGTCGTGAATCAGCCAGGTGAGTACCAGTATCAAGCACAAGCCGATAAAACCCCACTTGAGGTCACTGTATTACCGAACGTCAAAGTCGGTGAGCTGATGGTTATCCGCTCCTATCCATGGATGAGTTTGGCTGTCGTACAGCAAGCCACTCAGCCGATTAAAGCGGGTATGCAGGCGATTCCGCCTTCAAGCGCTCGGATCAGTCATGAAAGATGAGACGTTATACGCGTGGTTAACCTTGGCTCAAGTGCCACGGCTACGGGCCAGGCAACGTCGAAAACTCTTATCGACATGGCCGGTCGAGGCTATCCATCAGCAATCTCAGCAGGCGTTGGCCGCGATTGGATTAAGTGAGGATCAATGCCAGGCGATATGCAGCCCAAATCAGGCGTTAATCAATGCGAGCTTGCGCTGGGCCGAAGCGCCCGATTGCCACTTATTGTGTTTTGATCATCCCGCTTATCCCTCTTTGCTAAAAGAAATCGCTAGCGCGCCTCTCATTCTCTATGTTCAAGGTGATCCCAGCGCCTTAGCCAAGCCCCAGCTCGCCATGGTTGGCAGTCGTCATGCCACCCAATCTGGATTGACGACGGCTTATCACTTTGCCAAACAGTTGGCCGACTACGGGTTGACCATTACCAGCGGTTTAGCCTTGGGCATTGATGGGCGGGCGCATAAAGGTGCCTTAGACGGCAATGGACAAACATTGGCGGTGCTCGGCAGCGGGCTAGGGCGTATTTATCCTGCACGTCACCGTGACTTAGCCAGCCAAATTATTACGCAAGGGGCGTTGGTGTCCGAGTTCTGGCCAGATGCGCCGCCACGGGCGGAACACTTTCCTCGTCGTAACCGTCTGATCAGTGGCTTATCAGCGGGCGTATTAGTGGTGGAAGCGGCACCGCAAAGTGGCTCATTGATTACCGCGCGCTACGCACTTGAGCAAAATCGAGGGGTGTTTGCGATCCCAGGCCCAATCGATCAGGTCCAAGCGCGTGGATGCCATCAATTGATCAAGCAGGGCGCAACCTTGACGGACAGTGTGGATGATATTTTAAGTGAAGTAGACAGTTTGGTTCAGTTTGCAGTGAGCCAACAAAGCGAATTATTTAGTGATGCGCCCAAGTTAGATGCCGATCAAGGATTGCCATTTCCCACGCTGTTGGCTAACGTAGGGACTAACGCGACGTGTGTCGACGTACTAGCTGAGCGCTGCAACCAACCGGTTCACGAAATCATGATGCAGTTGTTAGACTTAGAACTCCAGGGGCTTGTAGCAGCAGTACCCGGTGGCTATGTCAGAACGAGGAGGGGCTAGCCATGATGGACATTCTTATGTACCTGTTTGAAACCTACATCCACAGTGATGTCGAGGTCATTATCGATCAGGACGAGTTAGCGGATGAATTGTCCCGTGCGGGTTTTCATCAAGATGATATTTATAAGGCCCTAAACTGGCTGGAAAAATTAGCTCAGTTACAAAACGCGGATAAACAGCCCTATCTAACAGGCAGTGCACAGAGCTCGATTCGTGTATTCACGGAGCAAGAAACCCGTTTTCTCGATCAAGAAAGCCGAGGTTTTTTATTGTTTTTAGAACAAGCTGGGGTGCTGTCACCAGAAACGCGTGAGATGGTGATCGATCGGGTGATGGAATTAGAAACGCAAGAGTTTGGTTTGGATGATCTAAAATGGGTGATCCTAATGGTGCTGTTTAACGTGCCAGGTAATGAGCGCGCGTATACGCAAATGGAAGACATGCTGTACGACGCACAAGAGGGGTACGTGCATTAACGCTTATCAATAACAGTAAAGGTGTGAATGAATACAGATAACACCCCGAAGACCCAGGAGCGCTGCCCGGAATGTGGCAGCGCTCTTGCGTTTAAATCGGGCAAACGAGGCCCGTTTCTGGCCTGTACGGCCTATCCAGACTGCCACTATACCAAAGCGTTACACCATGGTGATGGCCATGTGGTGAAAGCGCTTGGCGTGACCTGTCCGGCGTGTCAGCAGGGAGAGTTGGTGCTGCGCCAAGGTCGATTCGGCATGTTTATTGGCTGTGATCAGTTCCCGCAATGCACGCATATCGAAAAACCAGATGAACCCGATCACACCACTCTGACCTGCCCAGCCTGCCACAAAGGTGAGCTGGTGGAGCGTACCTCGCGCTATGGCAAGCGCTTTTTTGCCTGTGATCAGTACCCTAAGTGCCATTTTGCCGTGAATGCACAACCGATAGCTGGTACCTGCGAGGCATGTGGTTTTGCACTCTTGGTCGAGCGTAAAAAAGGTGGGAAAACCGTGCATCAATGTGCTGATAAGCCCTGCAGCGCGATTCAAGATGAATCGGCTGCAGAGTCGGAGAGCGAGGATTAATCGGCTTGTGCGGCCAGTGCTAACGCGGCGGACTGTAAACCGTGAAAGGTGTCGTCGGGCAGGTAGCTGGCGAGGCTCGCTAACGTGGTGGCAAGCTCGGCGTTCGAGGTGGCCGTGACATTGATATGGCCCACTTTGCGCCCCGGGAGAGGCGTTTTATTGTACCAATGCACATGGGCGTCGCGATAGGTCGCAAGCGGGACACTACCTTGACCCAAAATATTGATCATCGCAGTGGGCTGAACCAAACGGGTAGCGCCAAGCGGTAAGCCGCTGACCGCACGCAAGTGGTTTTCAAACTGACAACAGGCGCTACCTTGCTGGGTCCAGTGGCCCGAGTTATGGACTCGAGGTGCGATTTCGTTCACCAGCAAGCGACCGTCAACATCAAAAAATTCGACCGCGAGCACACCCACGTAATTGAGTGTGTCGGCAATCTTTTTCACCATTTCAGCCGCTTGTAACTGCAAACCCTGTTCGTCAGGCCGTGCCACCGACAAAGTCAGTACGCCGTTGTGGTGATGGTTTTGGGTTAGGCTGTAGCTGGCAAATTCGCCATTGGCACCACGTACACCAATTAGTGACACTTCACGCTCAAAAGGGATCATGGTCTCAGCAATGATCGCCTGGCCATCGCGCTGCTCGGGCGCGGCAAGAAAGGCGTCCAATTCGGCCCATAATGCGCTGAGATCATCACCATCACGATAGCGCCATTGCCCTTTGCCGTCATAACCATCGAGCGTGCTTTTTAACACCAAGGGCGCGCCCAGTGCATCGACGGCCTTTTCCAAATCCGCCTGTGTATACACCACACGGTATGGCGCGTTAGCCACCCCAGCTTGCATCAATAAGGCTTTCTCTATTTGACGGTCGCCACCGGTTAAAATTGCCTGCGCACTGGGGCGTAACTTTCCGCTTTGCTCGCATTGATGCAAAATGTTGGCAGGAATATGTTCAAATTCAGCGGTGATAATATCCGCGCCGGCTATCGCGGTATCGAGCCCTTGACCGAGTGGCTGCTGGGTTAAAGGATGGATAATGTCGCCGCTGCGCACATCATAAGCACTGACGATAAGATTGAGCGGCGCGCCGGCTAATGCCATCATCCGGGCCAGTTGTCCCGCGCCTAACACCAGAATATTCATGGCCTTACCCTTGTGGGTTGGGTTGAGCGAGAACGGCTTCAGTTTGCGTTTGGCGAAACGCATCCACTTTTGCCATCAAATTAGGGTCGGCAGTGGCGAGAATTTGTGCCGCAAGGAGGCCTGCATTCGCGGCGCCTGCCTCACCAATAGCGAGCGTGCCCACCGCCACGCCTTTTGGCATTTGAGCAATCGAAAGCAATGAGTCCATGCCTTTTAACGCTTTCGACTGGACCGGTACGCCGAGTACCGGCAGGCTGGTGTGTGCGGCAGTCATCCCGGGTAGATGGGCGGCACCACCGGCGCCGGCAATAATCACTTTAATCCCGCGCTCAGCCGCTTGCTGGGCATAGTCGGCAAGTAACTGTGGCGTGCGATGGGCGGAGACAATACGGGTTTCGTAAGGGATAGCAAAGTGATCCAACATAGCCGCTGCATGTGTCATGGTAGGCCAATCGGATTGCGAGCCCATGATGATACCGACAGTCATAATACGTCCTTCTTGATGACAAGCGTGAATAAGTTAAGCTGAGCGTGGCGTGAATTATACCCAGATTTCATCGCAAGGAAAACGTTTGCGTCAGCGGTGGGAGATGAAATTCCGTTAAGATCCCACTGCGTGGATCAGGTAAAGTACACACATAGTCTCAGTAACAAAGGATGTGAGCGTGGCACACGGTCAGTCGACAATTGATAAGCAAGCCGTGAAGGCTTTTTTCCTCCAGCTTCAAGATGATATTTGCCAACAGCTTGCGCAACAAGATGGTCAAGCGCACTTTATTGAAGATGCGTGGGAGCGTGAGAAAGGGGGCGGTGGCCGTAGTCGCGTCCTGCGTCAGGGCCACGTGTTTGAACAAGCGGGAGTGAACTTCTCGCATGTATTTGGCGATCAAATGCCTGCTTCGGCGACAGCACACCGTCCGGAGCTCGCCGGGCGCTGTTTTGAGGCCATGGGGGTGTCGTTAGTGATCCATCCTCATAACCCATACGTGCCAACCTCACACGCGAACGTGCGGTTTTTCATTGCCGAAAAAGAAGGCGCTGATCCTGTGTGGTGGTTTGGCGGTGGCTTTGACCTCACGCCTTTCTATCCGTTCGAGGAAGACTGCCAGCACTGGCATGAGACCGCCAAAGCCTTGTGCGCGCCCTTTGGTGATAGCGTGTACGCTGATCACAAAGCATGGTGCGATCGCTATTTTTATCTGCCCCATCGCGATGAAACCCGTGGCGTCGGCGGGCTTTTCTTTGATGATTTGAACCAATGGCCATTCGAACAGTGCTTTGCCTACACCCAAGCGGTTGGAAAAGGTTTTATCGATGCCTATCTGCCGATTGTACAGTGCCGCAAAGCTACGCCCTATGGTGAGCGTGAACGCGATTTTCAGCTTTACCGTCGCGGACGCTATGTTGAGTTTAACTTGGTGTATGACAGAGGCACGCTATTTGGCTTGCAAAGCGGTGGGCGTACCGAATCTATTCTGATGTCGATGCCGCCGATGGCGCGTTGGGAATATAATTGGTCACCTGATGACGATGCGCCGGAAGCGAGACTCTATCGCGACTACCTTAAACCGAGGGAGTGGTAACCAATGACCGATCGTTATTGCGTGGTCGGCCACCCGATTGGCCACAGTAAGTCGCCGCAGATCCACGCCGCGTTTGCGACACAAACCCAACAAGACATCGACTATCAAGCCATTGAGGCGCCGCTTGAAGGCTTTGTGACCACCATGCAGGCGTTTTTTGCGCAAGGAGGGCGCGGCGCCAATGTGACCGTGCCTTTTAAACAGCAAGCGTATGATTGGGCTGATACACTGACAGAGCGTGCCCGCCGCGCCGGTGCCGTGAATACGCTGGTTAAGCAAAGCGATGGCTCTCTACTCGGTGATAACACCGATGGCGCCGGTTTGGTGACTGACTTACACCACCACCATGTGGCACTGCGCGATAAGCGCATTATAGTCGTGGGAGCGGGCGGTGCCGCACGGGGTGTGTTGCTTCCTTTACTGGAGCAAGCGCCAGCATCGCTGATGATTGTCAATCGCACCGAGCAAAAAGCCCAGCAATTAGCCGCTGCATTTGGTGAGGCCGGACCGATCGCCAGTCATGCCGTGGATAAACCTGTGGCGGCGCCTGTTGATGTGATCATTAATGCGACCTCGGCAAGCTTACATCAAAGCTATCCCCCTCTCCCGCAAGGAGCGATTGGCCCAGCGACCACTGTCTATGACATGGTGTATCAAGCTGGCAGCACAACCAGCAACCAATGGGCGCAACGCCAAGGAGCAGGGCGGTGTTTAGACGGCTTGGGCATGCTGGTGGAACAAGCGGCGGAAAGCTTTGCTATATGGCGCGGCTGTCGGCCACAAACCGAACGTGTGCGCGAGCAGTTAAGAGAGGCACTCAATCGATGAATCAGTCCCTTATTCTGGCTGCGGACGAAGCGCAGGTCGATACGGCAAAGGCCCGTGTTTGTTTTTACGGCCAGCTTAATGGTGCATTGCTACCATGCGCTGTCCGCTTTACCACCTTATCTGCGCTCGCCGGCTGTGCGGTGGACACGGATAATGCGCAGGCGATCGTCGAACAGGTATGGTTTGATATTGAAGAGCAAATGGAAGCGGCCATCGAATCAGAAGCGTTTGAACCCGATGGCAGCTTGGTGATCTAGTGCTCGCAGCGGTAGATGTCTTTGGTGTCGACATAGTTTTGCGCTGAGCGGGCAAAATAAGCACGCTCTTTGTCAGTGAGGGGGCGGACCTGTTTGACCGGTGAGCCAACATAAAGGTAGCCGCTCTCTAAGCGTTTTCCTGGTGGGACTAAACTGCCAGCGCCAATCAGCACTTCATCTTCTATGACAGCGTCATCAAGAATAATCGTCCCCATTCCCACGAGGACTCGGTTGCCAATCCGGCAGCCATGCAACATAACCTTGTGGCCGATTGTCACTTCTTCGCCAATGATCAGCGGGTAACCTTGTGGGTTTTCGGCATTTTTATGGGTGACATGAAGGACTGAACCATCTTGTACATTGGTTCGTGCGCCAATCTGGATATGGTTCACGTCACCACGCGCCGCAACCAGCGGCCAAATACTCACATCATCGCCTAGCGTAATATCGCCAGCCAATACACTGGATTCATCAATATAGACGCGTTCGCCAAGCTGAGGCGTCATGCCTTTATAAGCGCGCAGCTGTTTTGCCATCACAAATCCCTCTTTATATCGCTATACAATGTCAGATAACGCTGACTTTGTTACCAGTTTTACACTCTAGCGAGCAAAAAAACAGCGAGTGACAGTTTTTTTCTAAAAAACCACTAAAAAGGGGTTGCCAATCTGATCAGCTTCCCTATAATGCGCCTCCATCGACACGGCACGTAGGGCAAGCGCTCAGCGCCATGTTGAAGTAAAAAATCAAATAAAAATAAACGCTTGACGTGAGTTTTTAAAAGATTAAGATAGCCGTCCACTTAACGCCAAGCGTTAGGGGAGTCAAAAAGAGGTTTTATTTCCGGCCTGAGGGTTGAAAATAAAAGATAAAATTTCTTCTTGACTTTAACGGCAAGGCGCGTAAGATACGCAGCCCTGACCAAGCGAAGCGCAGCTTCGCRCAGTCAACGCTCTTTAACAATTTGACCTATGCAATCTGTGTGGGCACTCGTTGAGAATAGACAAAAAGATTTATTCGATGAACTGAGTGACCAATACGAAACAACGTTTACGTTGTTCGGCACAGTCAATTCGTTTGTCTCGCAAGAGACGAACAAAACAGTATTTATCGAGCCGTTTGTCTTTTCTTWGGRAAAGCAAACACCAAAACTTTAATTGAAGAGTTTGATCATGGCTCAGATTGAACGCTGGCGGCAGGCCTAACACATGCAAGTCGAGCGGAAACGGCAGTATTGAAGCTTCGGTGGATTTACTGAAAGCAAACACCAAAACTTTAATTGAAGAGTTTGATCATGGCTCAGATTGAACGCTGGCGGCAGGCCTAACACATGCAAGTCGAGCGGAAACGGCAGTATTGAAGCTTCGGTGGATTTACTGGACGTCGAGCGGCGGACGGGTGAGTAACGGCTGGGAACCTGCCCTGACGAGGGGGATAACCGTTGGAAACGACGGCTAATACCGCATAATGTCTTRRTTCRTTAGAGYYRGGACCAAAGGTGGCCTCTACATGTAAGCTATCGCGTTGGGATGGGCCCAGTTAGGATTAGCTAGTTGGTAAGGTAATRGCTTACCAAGGCAACGATCCTTAGCTGGTTTGAGAGGATGATCAGCCACACTGGGACTGAGACACGGCCCAGACTCCTACGGGAGGCAGCAGTGGGGAATATTGCACAATGGGGGAGACCCTGATGCAGCCATGCCGCGTGTGTGAAGAAGGCCTTCGGGTTGTAAAGCACTTTCAGCAGTGAGGAAGGTYGTGTACTTAATASGTGCACRGCTTGACGTTAGCTGCAGAAGAAGCACCGGCTAACTCCGTGCCAGCAGCCGCGGTAATACGGAGGGTGCGAGCGTTAATCGGAATTACTGGGCGTAAAGCGCATGCAGGCGGTTTGTTAAGTCAGATGTGAAAGCCCGGGGCTCAACCTCGGAACCGCATTTGAAACTGGCAGGCTAGAGTCTTGTAGAGGGGGGTAGAATTTCAGGTGTAGCGGTGAAATGCGTAGAGATCTGAAGGAATACCAGTGGCGAAGGCGGCCCCCTGGACAAAGACTGACGCTCAGATGCGAAAGCGTGGGTAGCAAACAGGATTAGATACCCTGGTAGTCCACGCCGTAAACGCTGTCTACTTGGAGGTTGAGGTTTTAGACTTTGGCTTTCGGCGCTAACGCATTAAGTAGACCGCCTGGGGAGTACGGCCGCAAGGTTAAAACTCAAATGAATTGACGGGGGCCCGCACAAGCGGTGGAGCATGTGGTTTAATTCGATGCAACGCGAAGAACCTTACCTACTCTTGACATCCAGCGAAGCCTTTAGAGATAGAGGYGTGCCTTCGGGAGCGCTGAGACAGGTGCTGCATGGCTGTCGTCAGCTCGTGTTGTGAAATGTTGGGTTAAGTCCCGCAACGAGCGCAACCCTTATCCTTGTTTGCCAGCACRTAATGGTGGGAACTCCAGGGAGACTGCCGGTGATAAACCGGAGGAAGGTGGGGACGACGTCAAGTCATCATGGCCCTTACGAGTAGGGCTACACACGTGCTACAATGGCAGATACAGAGGGCAGCGAGACAGCGATGTTTAGCGAATCCCTTAAAGTTTGTCGTAGTCCGGATTGGAGTCTGCAACTCGACTCCATGAAGTCGGAATCGCTAGTAATCGTGGATCAGAATGCCACGGTGAATACGTTCCCGGGCCTTGTACACACCGCCCGTCACACCATGGGAGTGGGCTGCACCAGAAGTAGATAGCTTAACCTTCGGGAGGGCGTTTACCACGGTGTGGTTCATGACTGGGGTGAAGTCGTAACAAGGTAGCCCTAGGGGAACCTGGGGCTGGATCACCTCCTTACTGACGCTATTCTTGCGAGTGTTCACACAGATTGGTTGTACACACCGCCCGTCACACCATGGGAGTGGGCTGCACCAGAAGTAGATAGCTTAACCTTCGGGAGGGCGTTTACCACGGTGTGGTTCATGACTGGGGTGAAGTCGTAACAAGGTAGCCCTAGGGG
>NZ_MUFD01000018.1:0-74253 GCF_001995405.1 Salinivibrio sp. AR640
CACGCATCCCTACGCTTAATAGATAACACCATAATGTTAACAAATTTAATCATTAATTAACATATTTGCCAGCATAAAATTTTGCTGACAATCAGTGTGAGAACCGCATGGCAGAGCAAGACAAACCCGTGGTCGTCGACGCCCACCCAGAGAAACGGCAACACCAAGATCACAGCTATAAAGAAGATGCCGATCTACGCGGCAGTAAAGGGCGACTAAAAGCGATTGCGAGCGAGTATCAAGTTGATGCTCGCTTACAAGACGTGGAGCAAGAGGATCTCGCCCATCGCAGCGCAAACCGCCAACGCCAGGTGATGCAAAAGCAACAAGCCAACCTCGAAGCGATCATTGCTCATACCTATGAAAGTTGTCACAGTGAAACGGCACAAACCCCCGATCCGGATTGGCTGGTACGCTTTTTCGACTTAGCCCGCAATATTCACGGCTATGCGATGCAACAGCTTTGGGCCAAGATCCTTAAACAGGAAATATTGCGTCCGGGAAGCACCTCGATCAAAGCACTCACCCTTTTAGAAACCATGACCCAGCGCGAAGCGCAAGCACTGCAACGCGCCTGTGCATTGTCCAGCACCTTTGGCCAAGACAGCACCAAAAAGCTAGTCACCGGTTTTCGCCGCCGCCAAGGCTTGGTGCAACTGCTGCGCCCAGAGCCGCCACACAAACTCTCGCTAGGGCATTACCAGCTTTCTTATACCGACTTGATGTTACTGATGGATTTAGGGCTGATCCTGCGCACCGAGCTTGAATCTGGGATCATTGAGATGCATCCTGCCATGCCATTTACACTGCAAGACACCCAGTACATGCTCACTCCGCTCCACAAAGGGATGCGTCTTTATTATTACCGCTTTAGCCCCACTGGCCATGAGCTAGCAAAACTGGTCGGTAAACGCGTGCATCCCGATTACCACCACGCCATTTGTGCGTTGCTCGCCGAAGGCTTTGAGATGCACAGCGACATTGGCGATACCGTCAACACCCATGCGTGATACCTTTAGGTGCGCAGCACTCCCCGATCGCGCAACACATCAAGGCAGACCGCCACATGCTCAGCAACACGCTGATCGCCAGTTAAATGAATCGCCGGTGCGTGCGGTGGTTCATAATCTGACGATATGCCGGTAAACGCAGGGATCTCGCCAGCGCGCGCTTTTTTGTACAGCCCTTTTGGATCGCGCTGCTCGCACACCGCCAGCGGCGTATCGACAAAGACTTCGATAAACTGCCCCTCTGGCAAACGCTCGCGCACCCTCTCTCGCTCCGCGCGGAATGGTGAGATAAAAGCACTGAGGACAATCAGACCAGCATCGGTCATCAACTTAGCCACCTCGCCAATTCGGCGAATGTTCTCGACTCTGTCCTGATCGGAAAAACCCAGATCGCGACACAATCCATGGCGAATATTATCGCCATCCAGCAAATAGGTATGGTGCCCTTCTGCCACCAAGGCGGCCTCCAACGCACCAGCAATGGTCGATTTGCCCGAGCCAGACAAGCCAGTAAACCAAAGCACGACCGGCTGCTGCTGCTTTTGTTCACTGCGCGTTGCTTGATCAACACTATGTGTATGCCAGATCACGTTAGGATCGGAAGACGATATAAAAGATTGCGTCATAAATAGTCTCTCCGTCCGCCATGCCAAAATACGTGTGTTATCACGATTCACCTATTCTCTTATCATTGCCTTGATGAGACCTCGTATCGGGCTAGCGAATGATGTGGCTAGCCCGATATAGGGCTTATTAACACTCAGGTATTATCTATCCCAGCTGACCAAGATCCCGCGCTTGCCAATGCGGAAAGTGCTTGCGGATCAGCTGGTTTAACTCAAGCTCAAACGCTGAGAACGACGAGGTGGTTTGCGGCTGCGCCTCGGCCACATGACGGATCATGCCCGCGCCGACCGTCACATTGGTGAGGCGATCAATCAGGATAAAGCCACCGGTATTCGGGCTATCGTGATAGGTATCCAGCGGCACCGCTTCGCTCAGGGTCAAGGTGCAACGGCCAATGCCATTAAGCGGCAAGGTGTCTGCGTCATGAGTGTTAAGCGTATTAACATCGACCCCATACGACAGTGCCTCAACCTGCGCCGAGGTTTTCTTGCTGGCCAACTTAATGTCATATTCTCGCCCCGGTGCCAGTGGAGTTTGCGTCATCCACACCACGTCGGCGTCAAACCGTTGACCCACCGCCACGTCATCATCCGCTCGCACCAAGAGATCGCCACGCGAGATATCAATTTCTCTATCTAAAGTGAGGGTGACCGCTTGACCGCTAAAGGCAAATTCACGATCACCGTCAAAGCTGACGATGCGCGCGACCTTCGCGGTAAGCCCAGAAGGGAGTACCTTAACCTCATCGCCCACATGCAACTCACCACTGGCAAGGGTGCCTGCATAGCCACGGAAGTTAAGATCCGGTCGATTGACATACTGCACCGGAAAACGGAACGCACCCGTCCCGCGCGATTTTTCAATGTCTATGGCTTCTAGCTGACTGAGCAGCGGCTCGCCTTGATACCACGCCATCGCGTCACTGGCATTGACCACGTTGTCGCCTTCCAGTGCCGACAAAGGCACCATAGACACTGACAAGCCGGGGTTGAGCTGATCGGCAAACGCCAGATACTGCTCTTGAATTTCATCAAACCGAGCTTGGCTATATGCCACCAAGTCCATCTTGTTCACCGCTACCACAAAATGCTGAATACCCAGCAAGTTAGCGATATACGAGTGGCGACGAGTCTGATCCAAGATGCCGTGGCGCGCGTCGATTAAGATCACCGCCACATCACAGGTCGACGCACCGGTGGCCATATTACGGGTGTACTGCTCATGGCCGGGGGTATCGGCGATGATAAACTTACGCTTGGCGGTGGAGAAATACCGGTACGCTACATCAATGGTGATCCCCTGCTCGCGCTCGGCTTGCAGGCCGTCGACCAGTAGCGCCAGATCCGGTTTCTCGCCCGTGGTGCCGACACGCTGGCTATCGGCATGGACAGCAGCCAGCTGATCTTCATAGATCTGTTGCGAGTCGTGCAGCAAGCGGCCAATCAAGGTCGATTTACCGTCATCGACCGAGCCACAGGTCAAAAAGCGCAATAAACTTTTGTGTTGGTGCTGTTGCAGATAACCCTCAATACCCAGATCGGCCACCTGTTGTTGAATTGCTGGATTCATGACTGCTCCTTAGAAATAACCCTGACGCTTTTTGCGCTCCATGGATCCGGACTGATCGTGGTCGATCGCCCGCCCTTGGCGTTCACTTGAGGTAGCGACCAACATCTCTTCGATGATCTCTGGCAAAGTGGTCGCGGTAGATTCAATCGCCCCGGTAAGCGGGTAACAGCCCAGCGTGCGGAAACGTACCGATTTATGCATCACGGTTTCTTCGGGTCCAATCGGCATCCGCGCATCATCGACCATGTACAAGGTGCCCTCACGCTCCACCACCGGGTGTTCAGCCGCCAAGTAAAGCGGGACAATATCGATATTTTCCAGATAGATGTATTGCCAGATATCGAGCTCAGTCCAGTTAGAGAGCGGAAACACACGAATGCTCTCGCCCGGGTTCACTTGGCCGTTGTAGTTGCGCCACAGCTCTGGCCGTTGATTTTTCGGATCCCAGCGGTGGTTCTTATCGCGGAACGAATAGACACGCTCTTTGGCACGGGACTTTTCTTCATCCCGACGTGCGCCGCCAAACGCCGCATCAAACTTATATTGATCCAGCGCCTGCTTTAGCGCTTGGGTTTTCATGATATCGGTGTGCTTGTCGGAGCCGTGATCAAAAGGATTGATCCCCTGTGCTATTCCTTCTGGATTTTTGTGCACAATCAGATCTAGCCCCAGCTCTTTAGCGGTGCGATCGCGAAAGGTAATCATGTCGCGAAACTTCCAATCGGTATCGACATGCAACAGCGGAAACGGGATCTTACCGGGGTAAAAGGCTTTGCGTGCTAAATGCAGCATCACCGACGAATCTTTACCAATTGAATACAGCATCACGGGGTTATCAAACTCCGCTGCGACTTCCCGCAGTATATGAATGCTCTCGGCTTCCAACTGCTGGAGGTGAGTCAGTGTTTTTGCGTCCATCTTCATTATCCTTTAAGCGAAGTTAACCACAGCGGTTGGCGCTTGCGTGGGATCAGCATCAGTTGCCACATTATTATCACCAAACCAAGTCAACTGACCGGCGAGGGCCGCGACTTCGCCTACCACGATTAGGGCTGGCGACGCGGCTTGCTCAGCCAGCGACGGTAAATTATTGAGTTGACCGGTAAAGACTTTTTGCTCTGGACGGGTGCCGTTTTCAATCACCGCCACTGGCGTCTCCGGTGAACGGCCATGAGCCAAAAGCTGGCTTTGAATGTGGGCCGACTTCATTAGCCCCATGTAGATCACCAAGGTTTGCTGCGCGCGTGCCAAGGTGGCCCATTCCAGCGTGTCTTGTTCTTTTTTCAAATGGCCGGTAATAAACAGCGCCGTTTGAGCGTGATCGCGATGGGTTAGCGGAATACCGGCATACGCCGTTGCCCCTGCAGCGGCGGTGATACCAGGCACCACTTGAAACGAGACACCGGCGTTGGCCAGTGTTTGTAACTCCTCGCCACCACGGCCAAACATAAACGGATCGCCTCCTTTTAAGCGCACCACCCGTTTTCCCGCTTGGGCATGCTCCACCAATAGACGATTGATGTCGTCTTGGCTAACACTGTGGTAGCTCGCCCGTTTACCCACGCAAACCAGCTCTGCATCTCGGCGACACAACTCCATAATCGGCTCAGCGACTAAGTAGTCGTATAACACCACATCGGCTTGCTGCATCAATTGCAACGCGCGCAAGGTCAATAGCCCAGGATCCCCTGGCCCGGCGCCAATCAAGGCCACTTCGCCTTGGGTGGTGATTTGTCCACTGAGCTGTTCAAGCGCCTGCTCGGCTTGCTGGTGTTTGCCCGCCGCGACTAAATCAGCAAACCGGCCACTAAAAGCGGCTTCCCAGAATTTACGCCGCCCCGTTAAGGTCGGAATGCGTGCTTTCAGTTTGTCGCGAAACGCGCCCGCCATCGCTGCCATTTTGCCGATATGTTGGGGGACCAAGGTTTCAATTTTTTCACGGAGCATCCGCGCCAATACCGGTGCTTTACCGCCCGACGAGATAGCAATGATAATGGGAGAGCGATCCACTAAAGAAGGGACAATAAAGCTACATTTAGGGGTGTCATCGACGACATTGACCAAAATATTGCGGCTGTCAGCGGCCGTGGAGACCAGCTCATTGACGAGGGCATTATCGGTCGCCGCAATTGCCAGCATGTTTCCATCCAGATGATCGGGACGAAACGCCTCGCGTAACACTGTCAACTTGCCTTGCGCTTGCGCTTCTTCAATTTCACGGTCGACCTCTGGGGCCACTAAGGTGACCGCCGCCCCGACTTTGAGTAGCATGCGGGTTTTTCGCCATGCCACTTCGCCACCGCCCACCACGAGGCAAGGACGGTGTTTGAGCTGAGCAAAAAGAGGAAGATAATCCATGATCGCGCATTTCCTTGATGACAATACCGCCACTATATCGCCCCATAACTATTACCTGAAATTCTATAAATTCATTTTTTATTCTTTTTAGTGCTTTAGGAGGGAGTGGAATGGGTAAGGCATCGGGTCAATAAAACAATGACTGCGATCGCAAAGCGCTCAATTTCCGCCTCAGAGCCTTGCAACGGTTCGATAAAGCCGATCAAGCGCACAGCTTCATATGAATGATAAACGGCATAATTCAATTGCTTGATAACTAACGCACACTTTTCACTTGGAGATCCTGTTATGCGTTTGCTCCCTTCTGCTGTCGCCACCGCGGTGGTTGCCGGTCTGTTTGCCGCATCTGGCAGTGCCTTTGCCGATACCATCAACCTGCGTGTGATTGAAACCACCGACATTCATACTAATGTGATGGATTACGACTACTACAAAAACAAGCCGTCACAAAAAATCGGCTTGGTCCGCGCCGCGACCGTGGTCAAACAAGCTCGCGATGAAGCACAAAACGCGCTATTGGTCGATAACGGTGACCTGATCCAAGGCAGTCCAATGGGCGATTACATGGCGAGCAAAGGCATCAAACCTGGCGAAGTGCACCCAGTGTACAAAGCGATGAACTTGCTCAATTATGAAGTGGGAAACATCGGTAACCATGAATTCAACTATGGCTTGGCCTTTTTAAAAGAGTCAATCAACGACGCTAACTTCCCGTATATCAACGCCAACGTGTTTGATGCCGATAGCGGCGAGCACTACTTTGACCCGTATTTAATTAAAGAATACCAACTCAAAGATGAAGACGGTGATAGCCACACCATCAAAGTCGGTTACATCGGCTTTGTCCCGCCACAGATAATGACTTGGGATAAAGCCAATCTCGAAGGAAAGGTGATCGCCAAAGACATTAAACAAACCGCAGAAAAGTTAGTGCCGGAAATGAAAGCCAAAGGGGCCGATGTGGTCGTGGCTATTCCTCACTCAGGTATTTCACAAGCGCCTTATAAAGCGATGGCAGAAGATTCTGTGTATTACCTCACGGATGTCGACGGCATTGATGCCATTGCCTTTGGTCATTCACATGCCGTCTTCCCTGGAGAAGACTTCGCCAACATTCCCGGTGCGGATATCGATAAAGGCACGATCAATGGTGTGGCCAGTGTGATGGCCGGCCGCTGGGGCAGCCATGTCGGAGTGATAGATCTGGCGCTCGAGCAAGTCGATGGTCAATGGCAAGTCACCGACAGTCAGGCTCAGGCGCGTCCGATTTTTGATCAGGCGAATAACAAGGCCTTAGTCGAGGCCGATGAAGCTTTGCTTAAGGCTGTGGAGTCAGACCATAAAGCCACACAAGATTTCGTCAATCAGCCAATTGGTCAAGCTAATGATGTGATGTATTCCTACTTGGCCCTGCTTCAAGACGATCCGACCGTACAAATCGTTAACCTCGCACAGCAAGACTATGTCGAGCGCATGATTCAAGGGGACCCTGACTTAGCCGATCTGCCGGTGCTGTCTGCCGCCGCGCCTTTTAAAGCCGGTGGTCGCAAAAACGATCCGAGCAACTTTACCGAAGTGGAGGCGGGCCAACTGACGTTCCGTAACGCCGCCGATCTTTATCTGTACCCGAATACCTTGGTGGCACTGAAAGTCTCTGGTGCCGAGCTTACCCAATGGCTAGAGTGCAGTGCCGGCCAGTTTAACCAAATCGATCCCAACACAGAGCAGCCCCAGTCACTGGTGAACTGGGATGGATTCCGCACCTATAACTTTGATGTCATTGACGGTGTCGAGTATCAGATTGATATCACCAAGCCTGCCCGCTACGACGGAGATTGCAATGAGGTCAATTCAGACGCGTCGCGAATCATCAATCTGACCTATCAAGGTGAGCCGGTTGACCCTGAGCAAACCTTCCTGATAGCGACCAACAATTACCGTGCCTATAGTGGTAAGTTCCCAGGCACCGGCAGTGACCATATCGCCTTTGCCGCGCCGGATGAAAACCGTACCGTGGTCGCCAACTACATCAGCCGTGTGAGTCAAGAAGAAGGCCAAGTCACAGTGAGTGCGGATAACAACTGGTCTATCGCGCCTATCGAAGGCGACGCTGTGGTCAGCTTTGAAACCTCACCGAGCGAGAAAGCGGCGCAATTTATCGAGCAAAAAGGCCAATGGTCAATGCGCCGCCAAGGCACTGATGAAGTGGGGTTTGGCGTTTATCATGTTGATTTAAGCCAGCCTCGTCAGTAGCTGGTTAACGACACCCACTAAATAGCTTTTGAATACCGCAGCCTGTCTGCGGTATTTTTTTACTTTCCCCTTTGGAGTTTTGGTATGGATTGGCAAATCGTGACATTTGACGCGCTTGATACGCGCACCTTATTCACACTGATGAAATTACGGGTAGATGTGTTTGTAGTGGAACAAGCCTGTGCCTACCCAGAGCTTGATGCGCTCGACACCGCGCCAGAGACGCTGCATTTAATGGGCTGGCTGAATGGCGAGCTAGCGGCTTATGCCCGTGTGCTGGCACCAGGTGCAAGTTACTCAGGCGCCAGCATTGGCCGTGTGATCGTTGCGCCCGCTCACCGAAACGGTCAATGGGGGCATCAATTGGTTCGCCACGCGATTCAGGCTTGCCAGCAACATTGGCCACATGATGATATTGAGATTGGCGCACAAACACATTTACAGCGGTTTTATCAAACCCATGGCTTTTCGGCGTTTTCCGACGCCTACTTAGAAGATGGGATCCCCCATATTGATATGCGTTTATCGGTAAGTGACGCATCCGCCGTTTAAAGCAAAAAATCCCGCTGAATCAGCGGGATTTTGTTTTCATCTATTGGCGGTACGACCTATTTGGTTAGACGGAAGCGCTGCATGGTCGTTTGCAGTGATTGCGCCAACTGGCTGAGCTCGCTACAGGCTTGTGCGGTTTGATCAGCACCGCCAGCGACTTCTTGTGACGAATCATTGATGCGCTCAATGTTACGGCTTAGCTCATCCGCTACCGAGTCTTGCTCGCCACAGGCACTGGCAATTTGCATGCCCATATCAGCGATGTTTTCAACCGAGGTTTCAATCCCACGCACCAGCTGTTGAGCCTGGTCGCCCTGCTCTACGCATTGCTCAATGCTCTCACAGCTTTGCGTGGTGGCATTGCGCGCTTGCGTGGCGTGTTGCTGCAGTTTTTCGATGATGGTGGTGATTTCGCCCGTTGAGTCTTGGGTACGGCCCGCTAAGGTACGCACTTCATCGGCCACCACCGCAAAGCCACGGCCCGATTCACCGGCACGCGCTGCTTCAATCGCCGCGTTCAACGCCAGTAAATTGGTTTGCTCAGCAATATCACGAATAACATCCACCACCATGTTGATTTGTTTCGACTGCTGATCGAGCTCACTCACGGTATTGCCCGTTTGACGCATGTCCTCTGCTACTTTGCGAATCGAAGCAACCATGCCATCAATATCTTGCGCCCCCATACGGGACTGCTCGCTCGCTTCGTTGGCGGCGGTGGATGAGCTTTCGGTATTCTGCGCCACGTCGGCAACGGTTGCCTTCATTTGTGCCATCGCGGTCGCCACTTGTGATACTTCATGTTGCTGACTTTGCATCCCGCTTGAGGTTTGGCTCGATACGGCACTGACCTCTTCGACTGCACTGCTCAATTGGGTTACCGCGGCAATCACTTCTTCAATCAGGGTGCGCAGACTGTCTTGCATCGCCATGCTCGAGTCCGCCAATTTACCCATTTCATCATTACCAATCTGGCCGCGATCCAATTGATAGCTCAAATCACCTTTGGCAATCGCAGAAGACTGCTCCATCACTAAGCGCAACGGACTGATGATCGCTCGAGTGAACACCACTGCCACCACAATCATAAAGGCGATCACTGCAAGCAGTACCCCAATAATGGTCATACTCACAGTAGAAACTTGGCTTAGCATGGAGGCGCGGTTTTTACCAATAAAGCCTTGCATCAACTCAGACATTTCCGTTAAGGACTTATCTAACTGTCCGAAGGTACCAAACGACTTAGATAAAATTTGTTGTGCTGCGGTCAGTTGCCCGTCTTCAACACGGTCAGGAAAAGCACTGAGCTCTTGATTATATTTGTCCCAATTGTTCTGGATACGACTGAAAATGGCTTTTTCATCATCGTACCAAAGCGTCTCCTGGTAGGCGTCGAGAGCACGGCTATAATCGCGCTTCATAACATCGATCTCGCCCAAGATTTCACGTCGTTCTGCCGGATCACTAAAGGTAAGAACCGCATACTGATCCTGACGAATACGAACGATTTCTTCACTAAGTCGTTCGATCTCAAGCACCGCGGGAAGGGTATCGTCAGTAAAGTTCAGCATATTATCGCGCATGCCGCTGACTTGGGTGAAGATGTAAAACCCAAAGATCACGACAGCAATACCAATGAGGGAAAAAGCCGCGGTAAACTTTTTGCCAATAGATAGATTTTTCAACATGGAAAAGCGAGTCCTCAACAAATTAGTGATTAGCGTGTTAATGCCTAGACATCCATGTTGAGGCGGGCTTGCGTGTCTGTCCTACACAGCGGCGCGAATACTAGCACAAAAAATAACCAAAGTGTGATGAAAGACTCATTATTTTCGTAAAAAGTATGTCATACAACACTGGCTTGTTTGGCAGGCATTCACACCCTTAACCGCAATTTGTCCCTTTTCCGCCTCAATGATGCAATGTATCCAGCCGTATTGACTGATTTATAAAAAGTAGCTTAAAAATCGTGCTGCAGCGACTTTAATCACAAAATTGCGCAAAAAACAGACAGAGTAAGGACTATAAAAGACAGGGAAGAGGCCGAAAGCACCACCTATCAATGCCTTCGGTTAGATTGACGGTTTCAAGAAACTAACGTTGACGGGCAAAACCGCCATCAGAAAGGCGAAAATACAGTGCGGATTGACCTTTCTCCGTTTCGATCTGCAATATATCTAGCGCGCCACTGGATGTCCGTTTAAAACGAATCCATTGGCCAGGCTGAATGCGGCTGATAGGTTTGTCTTCACCTTCAATATTGGCAATCGAATACAAGTCCGTTAAGGCGAGATCGTAGCGTCGGAACACTTTGGCCAAGGTATCACCAGACTCAATTTGATGACGTGTCCAAGCGCTCTCTTCTGCGGTTGAGGCCTCCTGTGACGTCGCAGAGTCAGCCACTGACGATGCGTTTTGTGACGCTGTTGACGATGGAGCTGTTGACGATGGAGCTGTTGACGATGATAACGAACGGCTCGCATCTGGATTGATCGCAACCGGCTGTCGCGCCTGGCGCACAGGTTTATCCGATGACGACTCAGGCGGCGTAGAGCTAGGAAGTAAGGCCAATACCACAACGACGGGAACCAGGATCATCAGCAGCCGCCGGTGGAGACGGGGCAGGTGATGCCACGCGTGTTGTATTCGCGTTAGCATCGCACTGTGACGACTTAACGTCGCCGCTTGCTCTAAAACAGTGGTGAGTTTGTGTCCACCTTTCGCACGCAGTTTATCCCAGAGCGCTCGTATTGCTATTAACTTCATTGCCACTCCGCGCATATATTGTTGTTTTGTCCTCACATTGGACGCCTTTTTGGCACAAAAGTTTACCCACGAATCCATCACCTGTTATCCTTTCACACTTTATTGACCCACAAAAGAGAGACGTTATGTCTGACGTACAACTGGAAACCGTCGAACAGAAGGCCAGCTATGGCATCGGCCTACAAATGGGCCAACAACTTGCGGGCAGTGGCCTTGAAGGTTTAAACGTCGATGCGATTGCCAAAGGCATCAGCACGGCCTTAGCTGGCGAAATGCCAGAGATTGAAATTGATGACATTAATAATGCATTGCGTGAGCTTCACACAAAAGCAGAAGAAGTTCGTCAAGAAGCTGCAAAAGCACAAGCCGCAGAAGGCGATACTTTCTTGGCTGATAATGCCAAACGTGATGAAGTGACGGTAACCGAATCAGGCCTACAGTACGAAGTGCTGGTACAAGGCGACGGTGACATCCCAACCAGCGATAAGCAGGTACGTGTGCACTATCATGGCCAACTGATCGATGGCAGCGTTTTTGATAGCTCAGTTACGCGTGGCGAACCGGTCGAGTTCCCAGTGACTGGCGTGATTAAAGGTTGGGTGGAAGCACTGCAAATGATGCCGGTTGGCTCTAAGTGGAAACTGTATGTACCACAAGATCTGGCCTACGGCGAGCGTGGTGCTGGCGCAGCAATCCCGCCATTTGCTGCATTAGTATTTGAAGTAGAGTTGCTTGATATCCTGTAAAACGGATCAGCGCTTGAATAACAAGCAAAGCGATGCCAATCGGCATCGCTTTTTTTGTACTGATTACTGCACGTATTCACGTGGGTTGACCGCGCCCCACCAGCTGTATATCTCAGGGAAGATCACATCCGCACTCGATTCATACTCTTCAGCGCCAATGGTCTCCTCCCCTTGCTGACCAAAGAGCACCACTTCATCGTTTGGCATCACTTGATCCGCAATCTCGGTAATATCGACCATAATGGTGTTCATGGATGACACACCGACCACGGGGGCTCGGTGACCTTGAATCAAGACATCAGCGTTGTTGCCCATTTTACGTGGCACACCATCCGAATACCCCACCGGCAGGTTCGCCAACACCGAATCACGCTTTAGCGTATAGGTACTGTCATAGCCCACGGTGCTGCCTTCAGGCAAGTGATGCACCGAGGCCACTTTAGTTTTAAAGCTCATGATCGGTGGCAGTTCACGGTTAGTGGGCTGATCGCCATACAAGGCGCCACCCGGACGAACCATATCAAGATGGCCTTCAGGAACATTCAGGGTCACAAAAGAGTTCGCCGCGTGCAGCAATACGTCTTCACGTTGAAGCCCAGCTTCCTCTATTAGCCATTCGCTGTTCGCAGTAAACTGTCCTAACTTGCTACGAACATACTCCGCTTCATAGTTAGGAAAGTGAGTCATGATACCGACGACGTTAAAACGTGGGTCGGTAGCGATATCCACCGCAACTTGTTTGCCAGATTCCTCGTTCATCTCAATACCATTACGCCCCATACCACCGGCATTAAAGGCCATATGGACCGGAATGGTAATATCATGCTTGTCGGCTAACTCACGCATTTGCTCGGCTTGCTCTGCCGAGCCAATGAGCTCTTGCATGTTCAATGCTAATGCACTTTCCATTTCCTGCAAGGTCGCGGTCCGTACACGCATGATCTCGCCGGTAAAGCCGCCTTCGCGCAACGTCCGAGCTTCTTCATTACTGGCAATACCAACACAGTCGATACCACTTGCAATCACGGTGGGCAATAAGCCTGCAATACCATTGCCATAGGCATCCGCTTTCATGACGGCACAGATTTTCGTCCCTTCACTGACTTGCTGTTGAACACGTTGAATATTGTTAGCAAAAGTGGCCGTGTTCACTTCCAGCCAGCCGTTGCCGTGCCCCATATAACGCTGGTTAGCATCAGACGTGGAGGGAGCTGCTGATGTATAGTCAATGACAGCCGGGGCGCCAATGGCAACGACACCGGCGACGGCAAGCGCGACTAAAGATAGTTTTTTGTTCATAAGATTCACTGTTGGTCACATTAATGGCGCATCCGTGACACGTTGCGAATAAAAGTATTAGGCTCTTATTCACTGCCTCCTAGCTTTACCCGCTATTTATAGCACAAAACACGCCACGGCTGATGAGTTACTCAGTTAAAGAGTAGACAAACTCAGTGAAATTGAACAAAAAAATGCCACTACAAGGTGACACTATTTAAGGGCCGAGAGTTAGTTACATTCTTTCTCGGCGGGGCTATTCTCGACGAGGCTATTGCCGACGGGGCTATATCCCCGAACCATCATTTAAGTCGTCCTCATGCAAGCCGCACTCGCGCTTGAGACCAAAAAACCGCGTTTGCTCTTCACGCATGCCCGGCTCTAACCGCTGGGTGGTATGGACATCCCCCACCGACACATAACCTTTTTCGCGCAATGGATGATAAGGCAATTCATGCTCGCGCAGGTAGTCATCGACCTGTTGGTTCGACCAATCAATCACAGGCAAGAACTTAAACACCCCATGCTGGACACTGAGTATCGGCAAATTGGTACGCGAGTCAGATTGACCTCGACGGAGCCCAGAAAACCAGGTCCCGGCTTTTAGCTCTCGCAGCGCACGCTTCATCGGCTCAACTTTGTTGATTTGATTATATCGGCTGATCCCCTCCACACCTTGCTCCCAGAGTTGGCCGTAACGCGCTTCTTGCCACGCGGGGGAAAGCTCAGCACGATAGACGCGCAAATCCAAGTTAAGCCGTGCAGTTAAGGTATCGATAAACCGGTAAGTCTCGGCAAATAAGTAGCCGGTGTCGGTTAAGATCACCGGAATGTCCGATTTCACCTGACTCACTAAATGAAGCATAAGCGCCCCCTGTACACCAAAGCTGGACGACAGAACACATTGCCCTTCGAGATGCTCCAGTGCCCAGGCCACACGCTCAGGCGCCGAAAGTGACTCCAAGGTGGCATTGACCTCCGCCAATGCCAAGGCTTGCTGGCTTTTATTCATCGCGGCAATGTCAGCCAAGGCTAACGTCGCATTAGGTTGAACGGTTTCAAGCATAAAAATCCCTCTTAGATACATGCACGGGGGCAATCACCTCGCGGCGGATCAAGAAATCACCAAAGTGCTCACCCACTTCACGCTCCGTTGCCCAGCGACCAATCAACTGATCCAATTCTTCAAGGAGCTGACGATCGGTGATGTTCTCTTTGTACATTTTGGGGATTCGGGTACCTTCCCAATTTCCGCCTAAATGCAGGTTATAGCGCCCTGGCGCTTTGCCGACCAAACCCACTTCTGCCAGCATCGCGCGGCCGCAACCATTGGGACAGCCGGTCACTCGTAAAACAATCGGATCGTTTTCTACTTGGTGTTTTTTCTGAATCGCTTCCACTTCGGTGACAAAATCGGGAAGAAAGCGCTCCGCTTCTGCCATGGCAAGTGGACAGGTTGGGAAGGAAACACACGCCATCGAATTCGTGCGCTGTACACTGTGCGCATCATCAATTAACCGATAACGACGCGCTAACGCCTCAATCTCGTCTTTTTGCGCTTCAGGGATCCCAGCAATGATCAGGTTTTGGTTGGCGGTCATTCGAAAATCGCCTTGGTGTACCTTGGCGATCTCTGCCATGCCGGTTTTGAGCGGCTTTTCTGGTGTATCACGCAAGCGGCCATTTTCGATAAATAGGGCGAGGTGGTATTTACCGTCAATCCCTTTAGTCCAGCCCAAGCGATCACCGCGACCAGTAAAGCTATAAGGCCGGCTTGGCGCAAATATTACACCAGCACGCTTTTCCACTTCCGCTTTGAATACATCCGCGCCAACACGATCAAGGGTGTACTTGGTTTTCGCATTTTTACGGTTCGAACGGTTTCCCCAATCACGTTGGGTGGTGACCACGGCCTCAGCAATCTTCAACGTATGTTCAAGCGGAATAAAACCAAAATCATCTGCGCGGCGCGGGTAGGTGTTGGTGTCACCATGGGTCATCGCCAGCCCACCCCCGACTAAGACGTTAAAGCCGATCAGCTGTCCTTGTTCGGCGATGGCGACAAAGTTAAGGTCGTTGGCGTGCACATCCACGTCGTTTTGTGGCGGGATCACCACCGTGGTTTTGAACTTACGCGGCAAGTAACGCTCACCCAAAATCGGCTCTTTATCTTGGCTGCCTTCGACTTTTTCACCATCGAGCCAAATCTCTGCGTAAGCGCGAGTTTTAGGCAGCAAGTGCTCGCTGATGCGTTTTGCCCAATCATAGGCTTGCTGATGGAGCTCGGACTCCACTGGGTTGGAGGTACACAACACATTACGGTTCACATCCCCAGCAGTAGCAATCGAGTCAATACCATATTCATGCAAGGTCTGATGCATGAGCTTGATGTTAGGCTTTAGGACACCATGAAACTGAAAAGTTTGTCGCGTGGTCAGGCGAATGCTGCCATAGAGCGAGCTTTCGCGGGCAAACTTGTCAATCGCTAACCATTGCTCAGGGGTAATGATCCCGCCCGGCATCCGCGCGCGTAACATCACGTTATGCAGTGGCTCCAATTTTTGTTTTTGCCGCTCCGCGCGAATATCGCGATCATCTTGCTGATACATGCCGTGAAAACGGATCAGCTGGAAATTATCATCGGTAAAACCACCCGTAATAGGATCCTGCAAGTCGTGATCAATGGTGCCACGCAAATAATCACTGTCTTTTTTTAGCCGTTCATTATCGGCCAGTGGGCCCAGTGTATCGCCCGCAAATTTCTGCTCACTCATTAGTACACATCCCTTTGATAGCGCTTATCTTTGCGCAATTCGTTAATAAAGGCTTCGGCTTGCTCACGGCTTTGCTGACCCTGTGTTTGGGCAATCTCGATTAACGCTTCATGGACATCTTTCGCCATTTGGTTGGCATCGCCACACACATAGAGGTAGGCACCGTTTGATAGCCATTGCCATACCGCTTCAGCACGTTCGCGTAACCGATGCTGGACATACACTTTCTCTGCCTGATCACGGCTAAAGGCCACATCCATCCGCGTGAGTAGGCCAGATTTAAGGTATTGCTGCCATTCAACCTGATAGAGAAAATCATCAGTAAAGGTGCGATCACCAAAGAACAACCAGTTGTCACCTTGTGCTTCCCGTTGCTCTCGCTCTTGCAAGAAGGCGCGGAATGGCGCAATACCGGTGCCTGGACCAATCATAATGATCGGGGTGGCATCGTTATCAGGAAGCTTAAAGTTATCGTTATGCTCAACAAACACTTTTACTGTCTCCGCTTGCGCCGCGCGGTGGGCGAGAAAGCTCGATGCGCCGCCTTGGCGTGACGCTCCACTCTCATGCTGATACTCCACCAGCCCGACGGTGAGGTGCACTTCGTCTTCTACTTCTGCCTGGCTCGAAGCAATTGAGTACAAACGCGGGGTAAGCCGGCGCAATATCGATTGAAATTGCTCGACATTGAGAGTGACATCGGCCAGCGTCAATGCATCAATGAGCTGAGTGCGATTGGCAAACTCACGCAGTGCAGCTTTGTCTTCCGTCAAGGCGGTGAGTGTGTCGCTTTCCGACAACGCCGCCAGCGCAGTGATCTGCTGCGGGTTAGAAGCGGTGATTTCATAGTCAGTGATCAGCGCCTCGCGCAACGAAACGGCACTGCCATCCACCGCCACCGACTCGTCACCACTCAGTCCTACTTGGGCTAAAATGGCATCGGCTAATACAGGATCGTTTTGATACCACACCCCCAAGGCATCGCCCGGTTGGTATTGAATGCCGGATTCATCCAGATCGAATTCAATGTGGTAAACCGCTTTATCTGACCCACGTCCAGTAATGCGCTGACAGGTGAGTAGTTCGGCTGTGTAAGGAGACTGCTTAGTATATTTAGCGTGCGAGGTGGCCTGATGGAGTGGCACCACTTGCGCGTCCCCGCTGGCCTGAAATTGTTGCTTGACCTCGGCTAAGGTTTGCTCGCGCCAGGCACTGGCTGTGGCTTCATAATCCACATCGCAATCAAGACGGGCGACCATGGGCTTAGCGCCGAGTTTTTGTAAAAAGGCGTCAAAATCTTTACCTGTTTGGCAAAAGTACTCGTAACTCGAGTCTCCTAAGCTCAAAACGGCGTAGTGAAGATGGTCAAGCTTAGGCGCTTTTTTAGATTGTAAAAATTCATGCAGCTCAATGGCATTATCAGGCGGCTCGCCTTCACCATTGGTGGAAGCCACTATCACCAAGTGGGTTTCTTTGCCCAGCTGCTTGCCTTTATAGTTATCGGTCGCAACCAACTTGGCTGGGATCCCTGCTGCCTCGGCCTCTTGATACAACGCCTCCGCCACGCCTTTGGCATTACCCGTTTGCGAGGCATACAGAATAGTCAGGGTGTGGTTGGGCGCGGCACTGGTTTGTGGCATGGTCTTGGGTGCCACCGCTTCACCGGCAGGTGTTTGGCTTAACCCCCAAAAATAACCACTGATCCAGGCCAGCTGCTGCGGCGACAACTCCGCCACCGCTTGTTGCAACTGGCCGATTTGCTGATCATTAAGCGGGCTGGTTAACCCGGAGAGATCCTTGAGTAACATGGTGACGACATTCCTTGCTAACATTGCGTAAATGCTAGCGTAACCTCACCAGTTAATAACAATAAAGAATAGATGTGAATGTTTTATAACTTTTTGTAAGATCCCATGTGTAGAAAGGAGTGCTTAAGCGGGGTCGCGGGATTAGTCGATAATGCGCACTTGCTGAAAACCAATCTCTAATGCATTCAAGGTCGCTTGATCGATATCGAGAAAACACTGCTCAACGCCGTCGGCATTCGTCAATGCCATCAAGCCTCCCGCAGCATGGCGGCATTCAACCACCCATCCTTCATTATCTAACGACGGCTCAACAAGCGCTTCAATCAAAAGCTGTTGGCGGTATAACGCACGGAGTTGTTCGGCTGTCATCGTCATTTGCCTATCGATAAAATCCACATCTTGAATTGAGCTTAGTATCAGATAGACGAGGGTGCCATGCATGGCCTTAACGTAAAACGGAGTTAGCGTGGTGCGGCATAGTCGCCGCACCGGATATCAAGATATGCTAGCTTAGAAAAAGCCCAAAGGATTAATGTCATAGCTCACCAATAAATTTTTTGTTTGTTGGTAATGACCCAACATCATTTTATGATTTTCACGGCCAATTCCCGATTTTTTATAGCCACCAAACGCCGCATGCGCCGGATAGAGGTGATAGCAGTTGGTCCACACACGTCCCGCCTCAATCGCGCGACCGACCCGATAGGCGCGGTTCATATCTCGCGTCCACAACCCCGCCCCTAAGCCATACTCGGTGTGGTTGGCAATCGCCAAGGCTTCGGCTTCATCTTTAAAGGTGGTCACCCCTATCACAGGACCAAAAATCTCTTCTTGGAACACACGCATGTCATTGTGCCCTTGCAGTAATGTCGGCTGCACGTAATAGCCGCCACCCAGGTCTTTATGGCTGCCCCCGATTAATACTTTGGCTCCCTCTTCCTGTCCAACGTTCAAATAATTCATGATCTTATCGAACTGCTCGTCAGACGCTTGGGCGCCCACCTGGGTCTCGGTATCGAGCGGATTTCCTTGTTTGATCATCCCGGCGCGCTCAATCACTTTTTCAATAAACGCATCGTAAATGCTCTCTTGAATCAATGCGCGTGATGGACAGGTGCAGACCTCGCCTTGGTTGAAAAAACCTAACAACAAGCCTTCGACCGCTTTATTGATATAGGCCTCCTCTTGCTGCATCACATCTTCAAAATAGATATTGGGCGATTTACCACCAAGCTCAACGGTTGAAGGGATCAGGTTTTCTGCCGCACAGCGCAGAATATGGTGTCCCACCGGAGTGGAGCCAGTAAACGCTAACTTGGCAATCCTTGGTGACGTGGCGAGAGCTTGCCCGGCTTCAGCGCCATAACCATTGACTACGTTAACGACCCCGGCCGGTAGCAGATCACCAATCAACTCCATCAGCAGCAAGATGGTCGTCGGCGTTTGCTCCGCCGGCTTGAGCACCACACAGTTTCCCGCCGCCAGTGCTGGTGCGAGTTTCCATGACGCCATCAGCAAAGGGAAGTTCCACGGAATAATTTGTCCCACCACACCCAGTGGTTCATGAATATGATAAGCAACGGTGCCTGCATCCAGCTCCGCCGCAGTGCCTTCTTGGGCGCGAATACAACCGGCAAAGTAACGGAAGTGATCAGCACAAAGCGGAATATCAGCCGCCAAGGTCTCACGTACGGCTTTTCCGTTTTCCCATGTTTCTGCCACCGCGAGCATCTCAAGATTAGCTTCAATCCGGTCGGCAATTTTTAACAAAACATTCGCACGGTCAGTGACGGAGGTTTTTCCCCACGCATCTTTCGCGCCATGGGCAGCATCCAATGCCAGATCCACGTCTTCGGCGCTCGAACGCGGTATCTCTGCTAGGGTTTCACCGGTACAGGGCGAGGTATTAGCAAAATACTGCCCTTTCACGGGTGGAACCCATTCACCTCCAATAAAATTTTGATAGCGTGATTTAAAACTTACCACTGACCCTTCTGTTCCTGGCTTTGCGTAAATCATACTCTTTCCTTATTCCGTGTTTGAGTCGATGGCGGAGCACGTACTGCCCTCTCCTTGCCGTTATGACTCAAAAATCGTGGCAGAGTTTTTTATTGCTGGATATTAGGCGAAAGTCGCAGTGAGACATATGCAACAGAGTTGGGAAAAAACAGGAAGGCATTAAAAAACCGCGCAGAGGCGCGGTTTAGGGCATAAAGGCGACAAAAAGCGAGATTAGAAGTCGAGTTCTGCACCGACAAAGAAGCCGGTTAAATCAAGCTCGCCTTTATTGTTGTCAAAATAATCGAAATCGTGGTCAATCATCCGATAGCCGCCACGCACATTCAGATCTGCGGCGACCAAGCCCAGTTGATAAATAAGGCCCGCCTCGGCATCTAGGGTGCTGGTGCCATCAAACTCGCCTTTGCTTACGGTGGCAAACACATTTAACGGCGTGCCTACCAAGCCAACGCGCGCATCGACATACAGGTTTGGCTGCCATTCGTCAAAGCTCTCCCCGTTGAACTTACCAGATTGAAAACGCTGTAAGTTAACACCGGCATCCACAGATACAAGATCGTTATCGAGAAACTCGTAATACGCCACGAAGTCGATTTGGTCAAAATCAACGTTGCCCGAGCGAGTGCCATCAACACTCACCGAGGTTTGACGGATCTTGGCATTCGGGATTAACGGAAGCGGGTGCTCGAGTGCCGCATAATAAGAACCCGCTGTACTGGCATCATCGGCTTCTACATTGTTGACATCAGCATCCATAAACCAGGCATCGGCGCCGACTTTTCCCCCGGCAAGGGTTGCTGCTTGAGAGGGCATGGCCAGTAGCGCGGTAAACGCTGCGGCGGCAAGCGTCATTGAAGTGGTTTTCATGAAAGTCTCCACATTGTCGATAAAAAAGTGTCGTCACGCGGAGGCGGCAAAGCCATGCCTTGTCGCCGGTAACTGATAATGATAGCAAGCTTTGTGCCGAGAAGAAGCTAAAAACAACTTATGCTGTCCGTTTGCTGTGCACACGCGCAAGTTTTCACGCTCTAGCGGCGACGGAATCGTGCCCAGCGCTTTTCATTGATGATCACTTCAGGCTCACGTTTACGGCTGCGACGTTGACGTTTGACTAACCAAACCACCAAAGCAATGACTAAAAGCCATGGCAATAGCTTGAGCAGCGTACCGATCATCCCAGCCAACATCATCACAGCAAAACCCGCGAGCATCGCCAGTACCATGCCCATAATGCTGACTCCGGTCATGAATAACACCACCGCAAAGCCAATCAGAAAAAGTAGTTCGATCATTACGATCTCCTTGTCTTGATAGCGAGACAGACTCTGCAGGTTTTAAGCCAATTTGTCACTCTATATATTCTCATTATTTCAGTACGTTAGGATTGGCTTTCCGGTCGATGTCAACGTGGTGGTTAAATGTAAACCTAAATTTAGTCATTTTCACTCAATTACGCATCAAGCCAATCGTCAGGAATGTGGCTCATCGCCGTGGTCAGTACTTCAATACTTGCTCCCGGCTTGTGCGCATTCTCGCTGATATAGCGACGCCACTGCCGCGCGCCAGGCATATTTTGGAACAGACCTAACATATGGCGACTGATATGGTTCAGTTGCGCCCCTTGAGAGAGCTGTTTTTCGATGTATGGGAACATGGCTTCAACCGCTTGACGACGTGTAATGCGAGGCGTTGTCATACCAAATAAACGCTGATCGGCCTCGGCCAACATAAACGGACTCTGATAAGCTTGGCGACCAACCATCACCCCATCAAGATGCTCAAGATGCTGCTCCGCTTCCTCAAGACTTTTCACCCCGCCATTGATAGCAAGCGTCAGGTGCGGAAAGTCTTTTTTGAGCTGATACACGCGTGGGTAATCCAGTGGCGGGATATCGCGGTTCTCTTTTGGGCTCAAACCGTTTAACCACGCTTTGCGCGCATGAATCGTGAATATATCACAGCCACCTTTTTCGCTGACTGTCTCAACAAAGTCGGTTAAAAATTCATAGCTGTCTTGCTCATCAATACCAATGCGAGTTTTGACAGTGATAGGCACATCGGTGACTTCTCGCATGGCAGCCACACACTGCGCCACCAGCTCAGGCTCCGCCATTAAACACGCCCCAAAGCGCCCGTTTTGCACCCGATCCGACGGGCAACCTACGTTGAGGTTAATTTCATCATAACCACGCGCGGCCGCCAGCTTGGCGCACATTGCCAAATCCGCCGGATCCGATCCCCCCAGCTGCAACGCCACCGGATGCTCCTGCTCGTTGTAAGCAAGGTAATCCGCTTTACCATGAATGATCGCCCCCGTGGTAACCATCTCGGTAAACAGCAAGGTTTGCCCAGATAATAAACGATGAAAGTAACGGCAGTGTCGGTCCGTCCAATCTAACATCGGCGCAACAGAGAAACGCTGCATCACCGTTTTTGGCGTCACATCAGGGCTGGCGGCGGTTTTGCTGGGGATAGTCATGGTCTCGAATCTCTGCAATTACGTTGAACGACGGTCGTTTTCGACAGGCGGACGCGGATTATACACATTGCATCGGTAAGATTTAAGCAGAACCGGTTCACCAGCAGGCTTAGAGAAAGAAATCGGTAAGATAACAGTATGGAGACCGTTATGATCGCAGGGATGATTCGACTTACTCTGTTATTAAGCCGAGAATGAAACAAGCGAGAGAGCCGAACGATGCGCTCTCTCGCAACAAGACTTATTCGATAGTGAATTTGCCTTTCATTACCGTCCAATGGCCGGGGAAAGAGCAGAAATAAGTTAAGTCTTTGCCTTGCAACCCATCGGTTGAGAAGGTGATGGTGGTGCTTTCGCCGCCGCCAACCAACTTGGTATGTGCCAAGATACGATCATCACCTTGTGGTAGGTAATCGTTATCGGCACCCGCACCCGCGCCTTTCATGGCGATATCTTGCAAGTTAGACGTTTCCGACAGCACCCAGTTGTGGCCCATCGAGGTCACAGGCATTGAGCCTTGATGCTCCAGCGTGAGCGTGACTTCACTACAGCTTGCTGGTACGGACAACGATGACTGGTCGTAGGCCATTTTATCGCCGGTGGTGACAGTTAACTCACACTCATTGGCAGCCGCTTGCGTAGAGACAGACGCGAACGCCAAAGCGGCGAGGGCTAACAGTTTTTTCATCGGTACATACTCCTGTTATGGATGTAAAGGTATGTTTTTTATGCCTGTGGCACACTGCCATCATACTGACATAACAGCGCAAAACAGTTAGCCGATTCAAAAATCGACTGATTGTTTATTGTTTTTACTTCTATCATTACCCAAAGGTAGCTGATCGCGATCAAGTGGTCATAGACTATCTATTTACACTTGTGGCAAAGCGCATAGGATAAAGATACGCAGGGTGCGTTGGTATACAGCTATGATAAGATAACTGTCTGACTGTTAGTACTTTGAGGCGCTATGACCCAGATCACTGGTTTACTGCACCGCGCACAGCAGCTATGTGAGCAACGTGGTGTGAGATTAACGCCGCAACGAACCCGCGTTTATGAAATTATCGCCAATAACTCACGGGCGATTACCGCGTACGAGCTGCTCGATATATTGCGTGAAACCGAGCCACAAGCGAAACCCCCAACGGTGTATCGTGCGCTAGACTTTCTATTAGCACAGGGGTTTGTGCACAAGGTAGAGTCGACCAATAGCTATATTGCCTGCTGCCACTTAGGGCATCAGGGGCACTGCTCTCAACTGCTGATTTGTGATCAATGCGGCACCGTAGAAGAGTGTCACACTGAAGAGCTATCAGAGGCATTGCGTGAGAAAGCGCGTAAAATGGGGTTTGATGTGCAACATCATGTGATTGAAACCCATGGCACTTGTGCACAATGCTTGGCTCACTAACACTGATTTGATTAGGACGGACACTCTTTATGGAAGCACAATTCGTCAACCCATTTCTTACTTCACTGATTAATGTGCTACAAACCATGGCACAGCTGGACATTCAGCCAGAGAAGCCTCATTTAAAAAAGTCAGAGATCGCAAAAGGTGACGTCTCTGGGTTGATAGGCATGGTTGGCCCACAAACCAAAGGATCATTTTCAGTCACATTTGATGAAGATATGGCACTGGAAATCATGCAACGCATGCTGGGCGAGCGCTCAGAATCCATTGATGAAGAAGTGACCGACATGGTCGGTGAAATTACTAATATGGTGACAGGCGGCGCTAAACGGATCCTATCCGAAAAAGGCTTTGAGTTTGAAATGGCGACCCCAGTGGTTGTCTCAGGCAAAGGCCATACCATCAACCACAAAAGTGATGGCCCAGTAATTATCATGCCGTTTAAGTCCCCACATGGCACAGCGTTTATCGAGATCTGCTTCGATCATTAAATAACGATGCGCAGCTTAGTCAACCCACGTATATTAAGATAAAAAACGCCGCGATAAGCATCGCGGCGTTTAGCTTTCTCAATTAATCGTAGTCGGTCAGCTTACGCTTGGCGCCACTGCTTGAATGCATTGATCAGTCCATTGGTCGAGCTATCATGGCTCTCAACCTGCTGATCATCACTCAGCTCAGGCAAAATGTTGCTTGCCAGTTGCTTACCCAGCTCAACACCCCACTGATCAAAGCTGAAAATGTTCCAAATCACACCCTGAGTGAAGATTTTATGCTCATACATTGCAATCAAAGCCCCGAGTGTATAAGGCGTGATTTTCTCAACCAAAATAGAGTTGGTTGGACGGTTACCTTCAAACACTTTAAAGGGTGCGATCGCGGCCACGTCTTCGGCCGATTTGCCCGCTTTCACTAGCTCGGCTTCGACTTGCTCACGGCTCTTACCAAAGGCTAATGCTTCGGTCTGAGCGAAAAAGTTCGCCATCAGTTTAGCGTGGTGATCGCCAATCGCGTTGTGACTATGCACGGGGGCAATAAAGTCACACGGGATTAACTTAGTGCCTTGGTGGATAAGCTGATAGAAAGCATGTTGGCCGTTTGTACCAGGTTCACCCCAGATAATTGGGCCCGTTTGATAATCGACCGGATTACCGTGACGGTCGACATACTTACCGTTTGATTCCATGTTGCCTTGCTGGAAATAAGCGGCAAAGCGATGCATATACTGATCATACGGTAGGATAGCTTCTGATTCAGCACCGTGGAAGTTGTTGTACCAGATACCAATTAACGCCAACAACACCGGCATGTTTTGAGCCATGGGTGCGGTTTTAAAGTGGTTATCCATTTGATGTGCGCCATCGAGTAAGGCGACAAAATTGTCAAAGCCGACGCCTAAGCAAATCGATAGACCAATGGCTGACCACAGTGAATAACGGCCACCAACCCAGTCCCAGAACTCGAACATGTTGGCCGTATCAATCCCAAAGTTCGCAACAGCATCGGCATTGGTTGAAAGCGCAGCAAAATGCTTCGCCACCTGGCTTTCATCTCCAGCAGCCTTCATAAACCAGTCACGCGCCGTGTGCGCATTGGTCATGGTTTCTTGGGTGGTAAAGGTTTTTGAAGCCACCAAGAACAACGTCGTTTCAGGATTCAGGGCTTTTAACGTTTCGGCCATGTGGGTGCCATCAACGTTAGAAACAAAGTGTAAATTGAGGTGGTTTTTGTAGGCTGCCAGCGCTTCAGTGACCATGTAAGGGCCAAGATCTGAGCCACCGATACCAATGTTCACCACATCGGTAATTGCTTTACCGGTATAGCCTTTCCACTCACCGCTGATCACACGCTCAGAGAATGATTGCATTTGCGCGAGTACTGCGTTGACGTGCGGCATGACATCTTCGCCATCCACCATAACAGGCTGGTTGCTACGGTTACGCAACGCAGTATGAAGCACGGCTCGGTCTTCTGTACGGTTGATTTTCTCACCATTAAACATCGACGTAATCGCGTCTGAGACGCCCGTTTCGTCTGCCAATGCCAATAACTTGGTCAGGGTTTCTTCGCTGATCAGGTTTTTGGAATAATCCAACAGAATGCTGTCTTCAAATTGCGTTGAGAAATGGGCAAATCGGTCTGGATTATCCGCAAACAGATCCGCCAGTGTATAGTCCTGTGCTTCTTCAAAGTGGGCGGTCAGTGATTGCCACGCCACGGTTTGTGTGGGGTTCGTTGTCTTTAGCATCATGTCATCCAAATCGCGTTGTGAGTGCTGCTGTGGGTATCACAGCAGGCTGGAGTCCTGTATAACGTCAGCACCACCATGCTGTACGCAGCGGTTATTGGTGTAATATTACATAATCATGGCTCGATTCTCACATGCAATCGCTGTGAGTAGGTTGCGATTAATCATAGAATAGTTGGATCGCCTTTGGGCTAACTGATTACGATAGAGATCACAACAAGGATTGCTTATGTGGTACCAAACTGAAATTCGCTTACGCCCGCGCTCTCGAGGCTTTCACCTTGTGACCGACGAGATCATCGACGCACTGCCTGTGTTGCATGATATTGAGATGGGGATGATGCAGGTATTTGTCAAACATACCTCAGCCAGTTTAACCCTCAATGAAAATGCGGACCCCACCGTGCGTCAAGATATGGAGTCCCATTTTAATCACTCAGTGCCCGAGCGTGCGCCCTATTACCGTCATACCTATGAGGGGGATGATGATATGCCGGCACATATTAAGGCGTCTTTACTGGGGGCCAGTGTCACTGTCCCTATCACTCAAGGACATCTCAACCTCGGTACGTGGCAAGGGATTTATCTAGGCGAACACCGTGATCAGGGCGGTTCACGTACGCTGGTCGTCACACTTCAAGGCGCGCCTACCGCGGGCTAATCAACCGAGACAAAGCAGTCCCGAGGCGTTTAGCGTATCACTGCGTTTCGCTCACCCCCCCCTCGGGGAGGGATTGGTTAGATATTGACGTGGGACGCGGCCTGTCACCTGGCAGACAAGTTCATAACCAATCGTATCAACCAAGCGCGCGATGCGCTCAACCGGGAGCTCGGGTCCCCACAACACCGCTTCATCACCCACCTTATCGGTCGCATCTGGACCCAGATCAACGGTGATCATATCCATTGAGACGCGCCCAGCCAGCGGTACTTCTCGACCATTGAGCCATACGGGCGTGCCGTCAGGTGCAGAACGCGGATAGCCGTCGCCATAGCCGATCGCAATCACACCAATCAAGGTATCGCGCGAACTGCGCCAACGCGCGCCATAACCTACCGGCTCGCCAGCTTTGAGACGACGCACAGCCATGACCCGCGATGTCAGGCGCATTGCCGGCTTCAAACCAAGTGCGTCGCCTGTTAATTCAATACGAGAGGAAATGCCATACAGGCAAATACCTGGGCGCACCCAATCAAAATGACTTTGCGGCCAAAATAACGTGCCGGAAGATGCAGCCAATGAGCGTTCACCGGGCAGCCCTTCCGTAACGCGCGAGAAGGTGTCAATTTGCGCTTGGGTGATCGGATTATCCATTTCGTCCGCGCAGCCAAAATGACTCAAGTAACCAATCTCAGGCGCTACATTGTCGCAAGCATGCAGGGCAAAAAGCGCACCAGGCACCTGATCCGGTTCAAAGCCGAGCCGATGCATGCCTGAGTCCACTTTTAGCCATACCGACAAAGGCGAAGATAGGGTCGCTTGTGTCAGCATTGCCACTTGCTCATCACAGTGCACCGTGGCGGTCAGTTGGTGCTCAACCAATAACGGCAGCTCATCCGCTTCGTAGAAACCTTCGAGTAGCACAATGGGTAAGGTAATGCCCGCTTGACGCAGCGTCAGTGCTTCTTCTATCCGCGCCACCCCAAAGGCATCGCTATAAGGCGCCAACGTCGTCGCAACGGAGGTTAGCCCATGACCGTAACCGTCCGATTTGACCACTGTCATCACTTTGCTACCGGGGGCTTTGCGACGCATCACTTGGATGTTGTGCACCATGGCCTCGGGATCAATGAAGGCGCGAGCCGCATTGGTCATGGTAGACAGATCACTCATCATCAAACGCGGGTCCTGCATAATTATCAAAGCGTGAGTACTGGCCTTGGAAGGTCAAGCGTACACTACCAATTGGACCGTTACGCTGTTTACCAATCAGGATTTCTGCAATCCCTTTCATGGCACTTTCTGGGTTGTAGACTTCGTCACGATAAATAAACATGATCAAGTCAGCATCTTGCTCAATCGCACCCGACTCACGCAGGTCCGAGTTAACGGGGCGCTTATCAGCACGTTGCTCCAACGAACGGTTAAGCTGCGATAGCGCCACTACAGGCACATTCAGCTCTTTCGCGAGCGCTTTCAGTGAACGCGAAATTTCAGCAATTTCCAAGGTCCGGTTTTCTTGTAACCCTGGCACGCGCATCAGTTGCAAATAGTCGACCATGATCATGCTCACGCCACCATGTTCGCGCGCCACACGGCGGGCTCGCGAGCGCACATCAGTCGGTGTTAGGCCGGAACTATCATCGATGTACATGTTCTTTTTCTGCATCAAGATCCCCATCGAGGACGAGATACGCGCCCAATCTTCATCATCTAATTGGCCGGTTCGGATCTTGGTTTGGTCAACTCGTGATAACGAGGCCAACATACGCATCATCAGCTGCTCAGCCGGCATCTCGAGCGAGAAAATCAATACAGGCTTTTCTTGATCCATGGCTGCGTTTTCACACAAGTTCATCGCAAAGGTCGTTTTACCCATCGATGGTCGTGCCGCGACGATAACGAGATCAGAGGGCTGTAAGCCTGCCGTTTTCTTATTAAGATCGGTAAAACCCGTCGATACCCCGGTAACCCCGTCTTGCGGTGACTTGAACAGCTCTTCAATGCGCTCTAGGGTGCGACTCAGTACCGAGTCAATGTGCTGTGGACCTTCGGTTTCACTGGTCCGAGACTCAGCAATCGCGAAGACTTTACTCTCCGCCATATCGAGCAAATCTTCTGAGCTTCGCCCTTGGGTATCATAGCCCGCATCGGCAATTTCATTGGCCACCCCGATCAGGTTCCGTACCATGGCGCGCTCACGCACAATGTCGGCATACGCCACAATGTTAGCGGCGCTCGGGGTGTTTTTCGCCAGCTCCGCCAAGTAAGCAAAGCCGCCCACATCGTCGAGCGTTCCCGCCTTTTCGAGATGCTCAGACAAGGTGATGAGATCAAGCGGCTTCCCCTCATCCAGTAGCGATTTGGTCGATTCATAAATCAACCGATGGGGTCGGCTATAAAAATCATGGCCGACGACTTTTTCCGCAACCGCATCCCAGCGTTCATTATCCAACATTAAACCACCTAAAACCGACTGCTCGGCCTCTATCGAGTGTGGTGGCACTTTGAGGTTAGCGACTTGCTGATCTTTTGCGGGTTTACGATTGTCTGCCATAAAAACTCACCTATTGCTAATGGAGGTCATTATACCCGCTGTCCTCGTGGGACGCTGCCCCATGAGACATTTTTTTCCAAGCGCTGAATGACCTCCTCGAATTCTAACCCAAATTTGACTATCACAATGCAAACAGCGCTTAGCATAGCGGCGCCTTAGATTGCGTGAGATGAAAGTAGTGAAGTCTTTTTGTCAGCCCGTGTGGTTATCAATTTGGATGGTATGCGGGGTCCCTGCCTATGCAAGTGACGATAATAAAACATCAGAATCACCTTGGTCAGCCGATATTTCGCTCGGTTATCAGCGCCTCGGTGGTAACTCAGATTCTCAAACCATCAATAATGCGCTCACAGGTCAATATCAAGTTGAGCAATACAGTTATCAAGCCAGCATTAGCCTGTTGCAAGTTGAAAAAGATGGTGAAGAGGACAAACGTAAAACAGAGCTAGAGTCGCAAGCTAATATGCTACTTGGTGACAGAAGCTATGCGCTACTCAATGCCACTTATGTCGCCGACCGTTACGGCCCTTATTATGACGATTTTATGCTGGCAACGGGTTTAGGTTATCACTGGCTTCAAAACGCTAAGGTCACATTAAGCACCGAGATAGGCCCAGGTTTTCGTTACCAACAACCGAACGTCGATGAAATTGATGATGACGATTTGATCATGCCTTACTCAGTCAGTGAATCAGTGATACGTGGACAGGCAAGAGGAGAGTGGCATATGCTCGATAATGTCAGTTTAGAAGGAAGAAGTATTATTATTTCAGGGAGCAGTAATACCAGTGTCGAAGGATCACTCACTTTGGCATCGACCATTACTGAAAAGTTATCGATAAAAATAACCAGCAAACAGACTTACATGACAGATGTCCCTCCGGGACTAAAAAATCGCGACAGTATGTTCACGGTCGGTATTCGTTATCAATGGTTATAAACCGCTGAAAAACAAAAAGCCAACCCGAAGGCTGGCTTTTTATCGAAACCTTGTTGCTAATTACATAGCAACAACGTTCACGTTGACGGTCGCGAAAACATCATAGTGCAGTTGCACGCTGATTTCGTACTCGCCAGTGTGACGCAGTGCGCCTTCTGGTAGACGAACTTCGTTTTTAGCGATTTCAACGCCCGCTGCAGTCACAGCGTCAGCGATATCACGGGTACCGATAGAACCAAACAGTTTACCTTCATCACCCGCTTTCGAAGCGATTTCAACCGCTTCTAGTGCTTCAACTTTCTCAGCACGCGCTTGAGCAGCAGCCAGTTGCTCAGCAACTTTTGCTTCTAGCTCAGCACGACGTGCTTCAAAATGTTCAATGTTGGCTTTGGTTGCCATAACAGCTTTACCCTGAGGGATAAGGAAGTTACGTGCATAACCAGATTTAACAGTTACCTGATCACCTAGGCCACCCAGGTTACCGATTTTATCAAGTAGAATAACTTGCATTCTTCAATCCTCTCTAACTTGGACAGTTCCGATTACTGATGCTTGTCAGTGTACGGCAGCAGGGCCAGGTAACGAGCGCGCTTGATAGCACGAGCCAGTTGACGCTGATACTTAGCACGAGTACCAGTGATACGGCTAGGTACGATTTTACCTGATTCGGTAATGTAATTTTTTAGAGTCGCTACATCTTTGTAATCGATCTCTGTGACGCCTTCTGCAGTGAAACGGCAGAATTTACGACGACGGAAGAAACGTGCCATGGGCTTATCTCCTGATCTAAATGTCTATAATAGTGTCGGCATGCAATACCAATTTTCCCTCGCCTTGTCGGCTGGTCTGGTAAGCGATAAAACCGCTTACCTTGATATGGCTACCTAAAGCTAAATTTTGCGTTTGTTGTGTTGACCCTTGCCCACTCACAACCACAGATAAACGACAAAAAACTTGTCGAGGGAAGTCAGCTTCAACCTGCGTGGAACGATGCTCTAACACAAAGTGACAGTGCGGAACGCCTGCAGGGCTTTGGCGACGGACCGGACCTTTACTGATAACACCAGCAAGCTCCAACCGATTGGTCATCACAGCAATTACTCAGCTGCGTTTTCGCCTTCAGCTTCAGCTTCCGCTTTTGCTTCTGGCTTCGCTTCCGCACGCTCTTCACGCTCAGGGCGATCTTCACGCTTAGCAGTACGCTCTTCTTTAGCCTTCATCATGACAGATGGCTCAGTGATAGCGTCTTTAGTACGCATGATCATGTTACGGATCACTGCGTCGTTGAAGCGGAACATGCTTTCTAGCTCGTCAATCACAGCCTGCTCGGCTTCTACGTTCATCATAACGTAGTGTGCTTTGTGCAGTTTGTTGATTGGGTAAGCCAGTTGGCGACGGCCCCAGTCTTCTAGACGGTGGATCTGACCGCCTGCATCTTTAATAGACGCAGTGTAACGCTCGATCATGCCAGCAACTTGCTCGCTCTGATCAGGGTGCACCATGAATACGATTTCGTAATGACGCATTGAGTTGCTCCTTACGGATTAATCAGCTTCCACAATTGGCTCGGTCGTCCAGCGGAAGCAAGGAACGGAAAAGAAAAGACCGAGAATCAGGCGCGAGATAGTACAGAATTGCAGCGTCATAAGCAAACGGATTTTGTCTTTATCGGTTGGTTGTTCCATGAACCCCCGAAAAAGAATGACCAATTTCAAAAAAAATAAGAAATCAAGCCTGCAAACTGTCAATTATGTGCGAATTACCACCAACATCACGCTATGGATGCACTTCTTTTTTACCAATAATTAATTTATGAACCCACGCTCAAATTATGACATTCCCGCCTCCTTTTCTTGGCAGTTAATGCCCAAAATAATCTTTTTATTGCCTATGCTTGAGCGGAAAAGCCGTTTTTAGTGCAAAAAGCGTAGGGGAAGACCTCATCAATCACTGACTGTATTGATGAAATTCGTTTCAAAAATTTTTGGAGCAAAATATGAAGATAGTAACACCATCGCGTATGGTCGCACTTGGTTTGGCAGGGCTCGCATTAAGTAGCCCCAGCGTACACGCTGCAGTTGATTGCCAGCCATTATCCGATTGGCAGAATGGCAATACCTACACTAAAGGGGATCAAGTAAAAACAGATAACACCGCCTATGAAGCGAGGTGGTGGACGCAAGCCGACCCGGCCACCCAATCTGGCGAATGGAAAGCGTGGAAAATCCTCGGCCAGTGCGCTGGTAGCGTCAACCAAGCCCCTACCGCAACCTTAACCGTCTCTCCGTCTGGACCGATTGAGGTTGGTGACACACTCATCTTCACCCTCGCCGGGACAGACACTGATGGCACAGTGACCTCATTCGCGCTCTCACAAGGCGACACCCTATTGTATGAAGGTGCAGAAGCAACCGCCATTCGCTGGCAAGCCGAACAAACGGGTCGTTTTACATTTACTCTCACCGTGACCGACGACAAAGGCGCTACCGACATCCAGACATTGCAACAGGTGGTGGGTGATGACCAAACCGGCGGCGATAAGTATACCTGTCGTCCGGCTGGTTTATACACCACCCCAGATGTCGAGGTGCCGTATTGCTCTGTGTATGACGAAAACGGCCTTGAAGACATGGGCGCCGATCACCCTCGCCGTGTCATTGGCTATTTCACCAGCTGGCGAAACGGCGCCAACGGCCAGCCCGCTTATTTAGTCAGCGATATTCCTTGGGACAAGATCACCCACATTAACTACGCCTTTGCCCACATCAACGCGGACAACCAACTGTCTATCGGCGATCCCAATGCCCCCGATAACCCCGCGACCCAAATGACCTGGCCGGGCGTGGCCGGCGCAGAGATGGATCCAACCCTGCCGTACAAAGGCCACTTTAACTTACTCAACAAGTATAAAAAGCAGCACCCCGACGTGAAAACACTGATCTCCGTGGGTGGCTGGGCCGAAACCGGGGGCTACTTCGATGAAAACGGCGAGCGCGTTGATAGTGGTGGCTTCTACACCATGACCACCAATGCCGATGGCAGCGTCAACCAAGCTGGCATTAAAGCTTTCACCGACAGTGCCGTCGCCTTCTTGCGCCAGTATGGCTTTGATGGTCTAGACATTGATTATGAATACCCATCATCAATGAAAGACTCTGGCCACCCTGACGATTTCGAGTACTCCAACCTACGTCGTGCGCACTTGAATAAATCCTATCAAGTGCTGATGAAGTCACTGCGTGAAGCACTCGATAAAGCCAGTGCGCAAGATGACAAGCACTATATGCTGACCATCGCCGCACCGTCATCGGGTTACTTATTACGCGGCATGGAAACCTTCCAAACCACCCAATACTTAGATTACGTCAACATCATGAGCTATGACCTGCACGGGGCATGGAACGATCATGTTGGCCATCAAGCGCCGCTGTACGACACCGGCGAAGACTCGGAGCTTAAACAGTGGAATGTCTACCAAACCCCTGAATTTGAAGGGATTGGTTATTTAAATGCCGACTGGGCAGCCACCTATTTTATGGGCGGTATGTCACCCGGCCGTATCAATATCGGTATCCCGTATTACACCCGCGGCTTTAAAGACGTGCAAGGTGGCGACAAAGGCCTTTGGGGACGCGCGCCATTGCCAAACCAAAGCGAGTGCCCAGCCGGCACCGGTGTCGGTGAGAAAAACAAATGCGGCAACGGTGCAGTCGGGATAGATAACCTTTGGCATGATGTGGACGAGCTCGGCAACGAAGTGCCTGCCGGCTCCAACCCTTTATGGCATGTGAAAAACTTGCTCGACGGCAAACTACCGGCCTATGCGGCGGAATACGGACTTGATCCTGAGCAAGACCCCACTGATCGCCTTACTGGTAGTTATCAGCGTTACTACGATGACATCGCCAAAGCGCCGTGGGTTTGGAACGAAGAAAAACGCGTATTCCTATCGATGGAAGACGAAACCTCGATGGCCGAAAAGGTCGACTACGTGGTCAATAGGGGCCTAGGCGGGGTGATGTTCTGGGAGCTGGCGGGGGATTATCGCTATGATGATCAGCGTCAAGCCTACTTTATGGGTGACACCCTGACCTCTCTGGCGTACCAAACCTTTAAGCAAGCGGGCAGCGACTACTCACTACAACGTGGCGACGCCAACTTCCAAGTGCCAAGCGAGCAAGTGGATGTCACGTTTGACGCGCTGAACTTCCCAGTGGGCGATGACAACTACCCTATTCGCCCCACGTTCCGCTTTACCAACCACTCCGATCTGGACTTATCGGGCGCCACCATCAGCTTTGATGTGCCAGTGTCTACCTCGGCCATTTTTAAATCTGACTGGAACGCCCAGAAAAAGCTGCGCATGGAAGTCGTGCGTGATAGCAGCAATGCCAGTGGTAACAACATCGGCGGGTTTGATGCCACCCATCATCGCTTTGCCATCACCTTGATTAACGAATGGGGTGGTATAGAGCAAAGCTTTAAGCCGGGTGAAACCTTGGACGCTCAGGTGATGTACTACATGCCTATCACCAACCCAACCAATATCACCATCGAAAAAAATGGCCAGCGCTATGCGGTGAAGCAGGAGTATCCAAGCCTTCCGCCTGCGCTCCCCGGTAGCACCAGCCAAAGTGGCGGAGAGTCTCAGTGTCCTGACGTCGATATCGCCAGCCTGAGTACCTACCCCAACTGGCCTAACGGGGGCAATCATGCCAGCGGTGGCGACCAACTTATCTACCAAGAGGCGGTGTGGGAAGCCAAGTGGTGGACCCAAGCGGCACCCGGTGGTCAAGCTTGGCGCCAAGTCTGCAGCCTCTAATCCATTTCTGGTCTTGAATGCGGGGGCTTCGTGCCCCCGTTAAGGAGTCGTTATGTTCAAGTCTTCGTTTACTCAACTTTCCTACCGTACCGCCATCGCCCTTGCATTGGCGGCATGCAGTACACAGGTGATGGCACATGGCTATTTAGAAAGCCCCAAAGCCCGCCAGGCGATTTGCCATGAGCAAGGGGGCTATTGGTGGCCTTCAGATGGGTCAGGTATCCCTAACGCCGCCTGTCGCGCTGCGTTCTTAGAGTCGGGGCACTACCCGTTTGTACAACACCATGAATCGGCGCAATTGGTGGCGGATTATCGCAATATGGATGCGGTGAAAGCGGCCGTTACCGATGGCAACTTATGTGGCGCCGGCGATCCCAATAAAGCCGGGATCAGTTTGCCCTCACCAGATTGGCAACGGACCGAAGTCACCCCAGATGGCAATGGGCAAATTGACGTGCGTTTTCGCGCCACCACACCGCACAACCCAAGCTTTTGGGAAATTTATCTGACCAAGCCAGACTACAACGGCGCGACCGATGCGCTGACGTGGGACGATCTCGAAAAGATCGACACCTTTGGCGACCTGCCCATTGTGGTTGGCGATGACGGTAACCGGTATTACGAGATGACCGTGACCCTGCCCGCCGATCGTCAAGGTGATGCCATTCTCTATAGCCGTTGGCAACGTATTGATCCGGCCGGAGAAGGCTTCTACAACTGTGCCGACATCACCATCACCCCTAGTCAGACCGCCCCCGCCCAATGGCACGAGCTAGGATACTTTGTCCCACATCCACAAATGGCAGCATTGGGCGATCGCGTGCGGGCCCGCTTGCACAACCGCCAAGGCCAAGAAGTGGTGGATGTCACTCTCACCCTGACGGACCAAAATGTGGCGAATTGGCCACACGCACTGGCGAGCCTTATCGAAAAACAAGCTAACGAGCCCTTGCGTATCGGGGTGATGCGCCACGGCGAGATCCAGTTTAATGCCGATGACGTGGTGCAAAACCAAGTCTTTAGCCATCACGATAGCTATAGCTTCAACCTGTCGGTGATCCCGGCTACCGACGAACCCACCAGCAACCTGCCCGCATGGCGCGCATCTGAGGTCTATGTGGCCAAGGATCGCGTGCGCTACGGCGACAACATCTACCAAGCAAAATGGTGGACTAGAAACGAGCAACCCGGCGCTGCCCTTGTTTGGCAACGCGTGACACAATAAGGAGCAAACATGAAGCCAATAACCCTACTCTCTCTGGCGATTGCTGGGGCACTGGGCGCCAGCCACGCCGTGGCGGCCCCTTCAACCCCAAGTTTGGACTGGAAGCCACAAAACTATTCTTTTGTTGAAGTCGATGAATATGGCCGCGGATCGTACAAAGATCTGGTGCAGCGCGTGGATGAAGTCCAAATTGAAATTAAATGGAATGCCTGGTCCGGTGATGGCGGTGACAGCTACAAGGTGTACTTTGACGATCAGGTGGTCAATCAAGGCACTTTACCGGCAGGCACCCAATCCGGAACAGTCACTTTCCCCTATGACAAAGGCGGTCGTCACCAGCTTAAACTCGCCTTGTGTGAAGGGGGCGTCGATGGTCAGTGTGCGACCAGTGCCGCCAAACCCATCGTGATCGCAGACACCGACGGCGTCCATCTTGACCCACTGCCGATGAATGTCGACCCCAACAACAATGACTATCCCAAACAGCCTGATACCGTGGTGGGGGCATACTTTGTCGAATGGGGCATTTATGGTCGTAACTTCGATGTCAGTCAGGTGCCCGCGGGGAATCTCACCCACATCTTGTATGGCTTTATCCCCATTTGTGGCCCCAATGAGTCATTGGGCGACATCGAAAATGGCAACAGCTTGCGCGCACTTGAGCTCGCTTGCCAAGGCTCAGAAGACTATGAAGTGGCAATCCATGACCCATGGGCGGCGATTCAGAAAAAGCTGCCCGGCACACCGGCCAAAGATCCGATAGGTGGCACCTACGCGCAAATGATGGCGCTCAAGCAGCGCTACCCTGATCTGAAAATTCTCCCCTCCGTTGGCGGCTGGACCCTATCAGACCCCTTCTATGATTTCACCGACAAGGCCAACCGTGACGTCTTTGTCGCCTCGATGAAAGAGTTCCTACAAACCTGGAAATTCTATGACGGGGTCGACATTGACTGGGAATACCCAGGCGGTGGTGGTGCCAACCCAGATTTGGGCAATCCAGATAAAGACAGCCAAGCCTACGCGGCCTTAATGCGTGAGCTGCGCTCGATGTTGGATGAGCTCGAGGCCGACACCGGCCGTGAGTACCAACTCACCTCGGCCGTCGGTGCCGGTTATGACAAAATCGCTAACGTCGATTACAGCGCCAGCGCGCCGTACATGGATTACATCTTTGCCATGACCTACGACTTTTTCGGTGCATGGAATAATGTCACCGGCCACCAAACTGCCATTTACTGTGGCAGCCATATGAGCGCGGGGGAATGTGATGGTACCGGTGTCGATGACAACGGCGAACCTCGCAAAGGCCCGGCCTACACGCTCGATAATGGCGTGCAATTACTGCTAGAAAGCGGCGTGCCACCGGAAAAAATGGTGATCGGTACCGCGATGTACGGTCGTGGTTGGGAAGGCGTTTTCCCTGCCAATGCAACCGATCCTAGCAACCCGATGACCGCGCCCGGTAACGGCCCGATCAAAGGCAGCACCGCTGATGGTATTTGGGAAGCGGGCGTGATTGACTACAAAGGCGTCGTCAAATCAATGCTCGGCAGCGCGGGTAACGGCATCAATGGCTTTCAAACCGGTTATGATGAGCAAGCTGAAGCGGCCTACATTTGGAACCCTGACAACGGCAAGCTGGTCACTTACGACAACCCACGATCGGTCAAAGCCAAAGGCCAGTATGTGCGTAATCACAACTTCGCCGGTTTGTTTGCCTGGGAAATAGATGCCGACAATGGCGATATCCTCAACGCGATGCACGAGGGCTTAGCACAGGATGGTCAGCCGCCAGTCAACAACGCCCCAACTGTGAGTATCGCACAACAAAGCTATACGCTGGCGCCGGGAGAATCATTAACCATTGCGGCCAATGGGCGCGATCGGGATGGCGATGCCCTGACCTATCGCTGGCAAGGCGATACGGCGCTGACCCTGACTAATAGCGACACGGATTCGGTCACGGTGACCGCCCCCGATGTGAGCACCAGCACCGATTATTCCCTGTCGGTGACAGTATCGGATGGTCAAGCCCGTGCCGAGGCCAATGCGACTATCGAGGTAGTGGTACTGGGTGAAAACCAAGCCCCTACCGTGGCACCTATCGCCCCAGTTAGCCTGAAAAGCGGTGAGCAAACCCGCGTGACGATTGAGGCAAACGACCCAGATGGCGATACACTCAGCTACACCTACCGTGCATCCGGCGATCTGGCCGTTTCTGGCAGCGGTGATCAGGTGACGCTAACGGCACCCACCGTGACGGAGAATCGCGACTATGTGGTCACGGTCGAGGTCAGCGATGGCGACAAAACCACGCAAGCGCAATTCACGGTGACCGTGACGCCGGCCAGTGGCTTGCCAACGTGGGATGAAAATACCGTGTATGTCGGCGGCGATCGCGTCCTGTATAAAGGGGTTGAGTATCGGGCCAAGTGGTGGACCAAAGGCCAGCGCCCAGACCAAGGCGATCCATGGGAGCGCGTCGGGGATAGCCAAGCCAACCAAAGCAGTGAATGGCAAGCGACCGTCGCTTATTCCGGCGGCGCTGAAGTTGAATATAACAACCAACGCTACCAAGCCAAGTGGTGGACCCAAGGCGAAAAGCCGGGCAGTACCGCAGTTTGGCAATTACTGTAACGATTGTTCACTTCCCAAAATGACAAAACGCCCCAACAGGGGCGTTTTTCTTCAACGGTGGACAAGAGACAAGGCACTTAACGACGCTGACGCACCGCTTCATACAAACAGACACCAGTTGCCACGGATACGTTCAAGCTCGATACGCTTCCTGACATGGGAATACGAATTAGCTCATCACAGGTTTCACGGGTCAAACGGCGCATGCCGTCTCCTTCCGCGCCCATCACTAAGGCTAGCGGCCCCACCAATTTGGTGTCGTAAACATCATGATCGGCTTCACCGGCCGTGCCCACAAACCACACGCCCTGCTCTTTGAGCGCACGCATGGTACGCGCTAAGTTGGTAACACGCACCAAAGGTACCACTTCAGCTGCGCCACAGGCCACTTTGCGTGCCGTCGCGTTAAGCTGAGCAGATTTATCTTTCGGAACGATGACCGCACTCACTCCGGCTGCATCGGCAGTGCGCAGGCAAGCCCCCAAATTATGCGGGTCGGTGACACCGTCAAGTACCAGCAACAAAGGGTTCTCGGTATTAGCGAGGATCGCCTCCAAGTCATTCTCGTTGTACTGACGACCCGGTTTGACACGGGCAACAATCCCCTGATGCGACGCACCTTGAGTTTTGTCGTCTAACGCTTTGCGGCCCACTTGCTGAATACTCACGCCCAGCATCGCAATGTCATTGAGCACGGGGACCAAACGCTCGTCTTGACGCCCTTTTAATACCATCACTTCAATAAAGCGGGAAGGATCGGTTGCTAAAATCGCTTGGACGGCATGAATGCCGTAAATAACTTCACTACTCATGATTTACTTCTTTTTCTTACCCGCTTCGGCTTTTTGTTTTTTCGCCTTTTTCTTGCGTGCTTTTTGCGCAGGCGACTTTACTTTACTCTTTTTGCTTGGCTTATCCGCCGGCGCCTTATCGCCCTCAACACTGGGCACCGCACCGCGTTTAAGCTGTTGACGTACCGAGGTTCGCTCACGGCGCGCTTGCGGATCTTTATTCGACTCCGCACGACCTTTTTTGCGCTTATCGCGTTCGGTTTTACCCGGGCGACGGGCTTTGCGCTCAGAGCCTACCAGTTCAAAGTCAATTTGTCGCTCATCAAGATTCACTGACAGCACTTTAACCGTTACCTGATCGCCAAGTCGGAACACGCGGCCAGAGCCTTCGCCCACCAGACGCTGACCTACCATATCAAAACGGTAATAGTCGTTATCTAGGTTAGAGATATGGACCAAACCATCGATATGCAGCTCATTGAGGCGAACAAAGAAGCCAAAACCGGTGACATTGGCAATCACGCCTTCCAGTTCATCGCCAACGTGATCTTGCATATATTCGCATTTAAGCCAATCCGACACATCACGGGTGGCATCATCGGCGCGACGCTCGGTTTTTGAACACTGCTCGCCGAGCACATCCATATCGTCAAATGAGTAGTGGTAGCCACCGGTCGGGGTCCAACGGTCTTGGTTTTTACCCGCTTGTTTGGCAATCAAGTATTTGAGTGCACGGTGCAACAGTAAATCCGGATAACGACGAATAGGCGAGGTAAAGTGGGCGTATTGTTTTAGCGCCAAACCAAAGTGACCTTGGTTATCCGCTTGATACACCGCTTGCTTCATCGAGCGGAGCAACATGGTCTGGATAAGCTCACTGTCCGCGCGACCATGGACCACGTGCATCAGTGCCGCGTAATCTTTCGGCGTCGGCTCTAGGCCGCCACTCAGGCTTAAGCCTAACTCGCCTAAGAAATCTTTAAAGCCACTAAGACGTTCTTCACCCGGTGCTTCGTGAACACGATATAATGCTGGCTCTTTATGCTTCTCGACAAAACGCGCAGAGGCGACGTTGGCAAGAATCATACATTCTTCGATGATCTTGTGCGCATCGTTGCGCTCCACCGGCACAATACGGTCGATTTTACGCTGTGCGTTGAAAATAAATTGGGTTTCTACTGTCTCAAACTCAATGGCGCCGCGTTGTTGGCGAGCCCCACTGAGCACCTTGTACATATCGTGCAAGGTTTCTAGATGTGGAACCAAGGTGTGATAACGCTCTCGCAAGGTCTCATCACCCTCTAAGATGTTAGACACCTTGGTGTAGGTTAAACGCGCATGTGAGTTCATCACCGCTTCATAGTGCTTGTAGCCGGATAGTGCGCCTGACTCAGAAATTGTCATTTCACAGACCATACATAGACGATCAACCTGTGGATTGAGCGAGCATAGGCCGTTGGAAAGCACTTCTGGTAACATGGGCACCACTTGGTTGGGGAAGTACACCGAGTTACCGCGGTTTTGCGCTTCTTTATCCAGCGCAGAATCAGGCCGCACATAGTAACTAACATCGGCAATTGCCACCCACAAACGCCAGCCACCAGAACGTTTACGTTCACAGTAGACCGCATCATCAAAGTCACGGGCATCTTCACCGTCGATGGTCACCAGCGGCAGATCGCGTAGATCAACGCGGCCTTCTTTCGCTTTTTCCGGCACTTCCTCGTTCAAACTTTTAACTTGCTTGAGCACGGCATCCGGCCATTGATGAGGAATATCATGGGTGCGCATCGCGATTTCAATTTCCATGCCCGGCGCCATGTTTTCGCCCAGCACGTCAACAATCTTACCCATTGGGTTGGTTTGGCGAGTAGGACGTTGCATGATCTCAACCACCACTACATTGCCCATACGCGCGCCCTGAGTGTGATCTTTATCAATCACGATATCTTGGCCCAGGCGGCTGTCGTCTGGCACGACAAAGCCCATACCATCTTCGACAAAATAACGCCCAACGATTTGGCCTTGACGTGCTTCCAACACTCGCACGACACGGGCTTCTTGGCGACCGCGCTTATCGGTGCCAACACCTTGCGCCAAAATGACATCGCCATGCATCACGCTACGCATTTGATGATACGGTAACGTCCAATCGTCATGATTGCCTTTCCCTTCAGGGCGCAAGAAGCCAAAACCATCACGGTGACCAATGACGGTCCCTTTAATCAGATCCAGACGCTCGGGCAAGGCATAGCATTGACGACGGGTGAACACCAATTGTCCATCACGCTCCATGGCGCGCAGGCGTCGACGTAAACCTTCATACTGATCATCGCCGTCTAAACCGAGATGGGTAAACAGATTGTCGCGGCTCACTGGCGCCTTAAAGCTGCGGATCACTTCCAGCAAGTGCTCTCGGCTGGGAACCGGATTTTCATATTTTTCAGCTTCACGGGCCTGGTGTGGATCCGCAGCGATGTTGTTTGGCGTATTATTTGTCGAACCTGTGTCTTGCGACATAGACCTTTTCCTATTGGCGTATGTTGATTTCATTATATCTGTTAACTGTCGCGATTGCGCCGCGATGATCGCAGTTTGACGTTTTGTTTCAGCGCTTTGCTTGTAGGCAACGAGAGGAACATGGCGAACTGGCCATATCAAATCAGATTGGGAACAGATGAGTAAAGGGAGTATAGCGGATTTTGACGATAAAATCGCCTACAGTCAGAGGCTGGTGGTTACCAGTAACTGGTGCGTCTTTTAGCGCGAGCGATAATATTCTGAGGCATTCGCGCTTCAAGCGCTGAGCGTAATTCGGCAATACGATCACGCGTGCCAGAGTCTGCGGTAATGGTCTGATATAACCAGCGATAAGCATCCTCATAATCAAGCGGTGAACCGACGTCATCCACCAGCAACTCGGCCAGTTGAATTCGCGCGCGGGTATCCCCCAATGAAGCGGCTTCGCGCAGGTAAGGAATCGCGCGTCGTTGATCTTGCTGCACCAAGGTCCCATTCGCATAGTATCGCCCTAGCTGCTCCAATGCCGCAGGTAACCCTTGCTGCGCAGCCTGTTTCATGTAATACACACCGAGCTCGGCATCTTGATCAACGCATACGCCCCACGCCAACATATCGCCGTACAAGAACTCATAGGCGGGAGATCCCACACGTGTTGCCCGTACTTCGATGTCTTGTACGAGTTGGCATTCATCTTGTTCCACACGCTCAAGGTGTGAGTTGGTCTCGAATAAGGCGATCAGTTCACTTTCTTCATACAAGGGCACCGCCGGCCCCACATCCGCTCTCGCGGTTGCTGTTGCCAACGTCGTTACCGTTAGTAAAAGTGAAAAACTCAGCGTTCGAAACTTCATGCCTACTCGCTATTCAACCAAGAAACCCAACAGCAACGCGCACGCTCGCCGTGTGCTTTTTTGTATCGGCACCCTGCTTAGTGACTTTAGCAAAGGCGGCAAGTTTTTTCCGCTTTCCACACGATCTGGGTTCCAACCTCGTCCAATAGCGATAAAAAAAGCCAGCGTTAAACGCTGGCTTCATGGTTTGTCTTCGCGCAAGCATTAGCTCTCGAAAGGATGAACCTTAATGATGGTTTCATTACGGTCTGGGCCAGTTGAAATTAGATCAATCGGCACGCCAGTCAAGGTTTCAATACGCTTGATGTAATCAAGTGCAGCTTGTGGTAACTCGTCGAGAGATTTCACTCCAAAGGTGTTTTCACTCCAGCCCGGCATGCTTTCATAGATAGGCTCGATGTGCTCATACGCGTCAGCAGCTAGTGGAGACACCTCAACCGTTGAACCGTCTGCCATCTTGTAACCGGTGCAGATTTTGATTTCTTCCAAACCGTCCATCACGTCCAGCTTAGTTAAGCAGAAACCCGAGACCGAGTTAATCTGCACGGCACGGCGCATAGCCACCGCGTCAAACCAACCACAACGACGCTTACGACCCGTGGTTGCACCAAACTCCGCACCCTTAGTGCCGAGATGCATACCAATGTCGTCATCAAGTTCTGTTGGGAACGGACCTGCCCCTACTCGCGTGCAATAGGCTTTGGCGATACCTAGCACATAACCAAGATGACGAGGACCAAAACCAGAGCCTGCAGCCACACCGCCAGCGGTAGTGTTTGAGGAGGTGACATACGGATAAGTGCCGTGATCAATATCTAGCAAGGTGCCTTGTGCGCCTTCGAACATGATTTTGTCATCACGTTTACGCGCATCATCGAGCTCTTGGGTGACATCAATCACCATACCGGTGAGGATGTCTGCTTGCTCCATGACCTTGGCTAAGGTGTCTTCATAGCTTACAGGTTCGACTTTATAGAAGTGCTCTAGCTGGAAGTTATGGAGTTCCATCACTTCTTTCAGCTTTTCAGCGAAGGCTTCTTTATCGAATAGGTCACCCACACGCAAACCACGGCGCGCCGCTTTGTCTTCGTACGCTGGGCCAATACCACGGCCTGTGGTGCCAATGGCTTTCTTGCCACGCGCTTTTTCACGCGCTGCATCCAACGCAATGTGATAAGGCAGGATCAAAGGACACGCTTCTGATAGGAATAGGCGCTCACGCACGGGTACGCCGCGTGCTTCCAGCTCACCCATTTCTTTCAGTAAAGCGTCTGGCGACAGCACCACACCATTACCGATAATGCATTTAACGTTGTTGCGGAGGATACCAGAAGGAATCAAGTGTAGGACGGTCTTTTCACCGTCAATGACAAGAGTATGACCTGCGTTGTGACCGCCTTGATAGCGAACCACGTATTTTGCATCTTCAGTCAAAAGATCAACGATCTTTCCCTTACCTTCGTCACCCCATTGGGTGCCGAGAACGACTACGTTATTACCCATCTTCTTCGATATGCAGCTAGTTAAAAAAGGATTCTAGCACCTTAAAAACTCGGTTGCAGTTATTTTTTAACCGTATTGTCGTTTTCTTTCCATGGGTTTGTCACGTCAAGCTGACAGCCGCGTTGTTAACCTAAGATGGAATAGGCAAATACGGCGCCAATCACCACTAAACATCCTCCTAGACGTCGCAACTGATTATCCGGCTGCTGACTCAGCTCGGTCACCATTTGTCGCCATTGCTTGGGGAATAACATAGGCCCCAGCCCCTCGATAATTAATACCAGCGCGAGCGCCCCCCAGAATGTCATCATGATTCCTTCTCCTTTATTGAACGCTACTGTGCGCAATCATTACCCGATAAAAAAAAGACAAGGCACGATGCCTTGTCTTTTCTGTCGGTGATAACGATTTATTGATCGATCACATCTGGCTGCTTCATGTATTTGAAGAAGTCACTTTTCGGATCAACAATCAGCATATCGCCCTTGCTGTCAAAGCTCTCGCGATAGGCCTGTAGCGAACGTACAAAACTATAGAACTCAGGCTCTTTCTTGAACGCGTTAGCAAATAGCTGCGCCACTTCAGCGTCTGCTTCACCGCGTGTGATTCGCGCCTGACGCTCTGCTTGAGAAAGAATCGTGGCTACCTCAAGTTCTGCTTGTGCGCGAATAATTTCAGCCTGCTCACGACCTTGAGCACGATGACGACGCGCCACTGCTTCACGCTCTGCACGCATACGGGCATAGATGGATTCACTGATCTCGCTTGGAAGATTGATACGCTTGATACGCAAATCAATCAGCTCAATCCCTAAATCACGTATCCCCTCACCCGCGGCACGCTCCAACACACCTTCCATGACTTGGTCGCGCTTTTCAGACACTATCTCTTTGATGGTCTTGTTACCAATTTCGGCACGCAGACCGTCAGAAATACGACGTTGCAGCAGCGACTCAGCGGTGATCTTATTACCGCCCCCTGTGGCAAGGTAGTATTGACCGAAGTCTTTAATTCGCCACTTCAGATAAGAGTCGATAATGACATCTTTTTTCTCTGCAGTAACAAAGCGATCGGCACGGTCATCCATGGTTTGAATGCGCGCGTCGAGGGTCTTCACTCGGTCAAACAACGGCAACTTAAAGTGCAAACCTGGCTGATAGATTTTCGCGATCTCGTTATCCACTTTCAGGACACGTCCAAAGCGAATCACAATACTGCGTTCACCTTCACTCACCACGAAGATCGACATCAAAAATATCACGACCGCTAAGACTATAACCGGGATCATCATCTTACGCATGCTTAGTATCTCCCTTCACGTGATGAACCAGAACGCGGCGCCGATTCAGGCTGTTTTGGCTGAGAGCTTTGCTCCAGCTCAATGCCATACTGGCTGCTCGACGTTTCTTTACGCTGGTTAGGCCCAACGGCTGCCCCTCCCATCAACTTATCCAGCGGGAGATACAAGAGGTTGCTGTTTCCGCTTTGCGAATCCACCATCACCTTACTTGTACTGCTGTACACCTGTTCCATGGTTTGGATATACAGGCGATTACGTGTCACGCGTGGCGCATCAATATACTCAGGCAACAATTTTTCGAATTGAGAGACTTCACCTTCTGCTTCATTGACCGTACGAGCTTTGTAACCCAATGCGGCTTTTTTCAGCGTTTCGGCTCGACCCGTTGCCTTTGGCAAGACGTCATTACGATACGCTTCTGCTTCACGGATAAAGCGCGCTTCATCCTCACGTGCTGCAATGGCGTCATCAAAGGCATCTTTTACCTGCTCTGGTGGTCGTGCGTACTGGAAGTTTACGTCGACAATAATCAAGCCCATGTTGTATTTATCAATGATCTGATTCAACTCAACTTGGGTGCGCTCTCTTACTTCTTGACGACCTCGAGTGATAATATCATCCATCACAGAATCACCCACGACCGCACGAAGCGCTGAATCCGTCGCTTGACGCAAGCTGTCATCAGCATTGGTGACACTGTAGAGATACTGCTGGGCATCCATCACGCGGTATTGGACATCCATTTCGACGTTGACCACGTTTTCATCTTTGGTCAGCATCAAACCTGAACTGTTTAGCGAGCGGATTGATTCCATATCAACCGTTCTCACGGTATCAACAAACGTCGGTTTCCAGTTAAGGCCTGGTTGTACGACACGATCATACTGACCGAACCGAAGTACCACACCACGCTGTGCTTCGCCAATGGTATAGAAACCGGAAATACCCCATACGATAATACCGATGAGTGCGAGGACACCTAGCCCCGCCATTCCGCCACCGAAAGAAGGTCCTTTGCCTTTCCGGCCACCAAAGCCACCCAGTTTGCGGCTTAGTTTATTAAACAATTCATCAAGATCGGGTGGTCCTTGATTACGGCCACCACGATTCCCCCAGGGGTCTTTGTCGGGACCGCCATTGTTTCCTGGCTCATTCCACGCCATTCGCGCACTCCATCAAATTGATCTGACGATAATTTTTTACTCTAGCAGCCTATTCACTGACGATAAAGTCGCCAAGCTGGTTGCCTTCTCTTTTTTCTAACCGATGCCAGTCTGTTTGCGGCAGCCTAACATCGACTAATAGATGCCCATCGTCTTGGTATTCTTCACTGACAATGCATCGCATCTGGTGAAATTTACTTTGCATCCGACCCGCTAGATTTGGCGGTAGTCGTAATCGATGCCGCACCATGGTACCGGCCAAACGCTCAGTCAGCGCGTCAAAGATGAGCGCAATACCTTGCCCCGACAAGGCGGATACCCATACGGCTTTCGGCACGCCCTCGTCGTCTCGTTCAATACGAGGCTCAGCCTGATCCAGACTATCGATTTTATTCATGATAAGTAGACGTGGCACATCAGCGGCTTCTATCTCTTCGAGCACGCTGTCAACAGCCTCAATGTTGTCACTCAATCGCTCATCACTGGCGTCAACCACATGCAACAATAAACTCGCTTCTTGCGTTTCTTGCAATGTCGCTTTAAACGCCGCCACCAAATCATGTGGCAAATGGCGAATGAAACCGACGGTATCGGCTAAAATCGCGGTGCCGACATCTTCGACTTCAATCCGACGTAAGGTCGGATCCAAAGTAGCAAACAGTTGATCGGCTGCATAAACGCCAGCTTCGGTAATCCGATTAAACAGCGTCGACTTACCCGCATTGGTATACCCCACCAGCGATACCGTTGGTACCTCGGCACGCGCTCGCGCACGTCGTCCTTGCTCGCGCTGCTTGGCCACTTTGTCTAACCGACGCAAAATCGCTTTTACCCGATCACGCAATAATCGACGATCCGTTTCTAACTGGGTTTCCCCCGGGCCACGTAAACCGATCCCCCCTTTCTGACGTTCAAGGTGGGTCCAGCCACGCACGAGTCGGGTTGAAAGATGCCGTAACTGCGCTAATTCAACCTGCAATTTACCCTCATGCGTACGTGCACGCTGCGCGAAAATATCGAGAATGAGGCCTGTTCGGTCTAATACTCGACATTTAAATCGCTGCTCCAGATTGCGCTCTTGGGCGGCAGACAAGGTATGATTGAAGATCACCACATCGGCCCCGACGTGCTGCACGGTCTCTGCAATTTCTTGGGCTTTTCCCTCGCCGACAAAATATTTCGGGTGAGGAGACTGACGGCTGCCGACAACAACTTGCAAGGCGTCGACACCCGAGGACGAAACCAGCATTTGAAACTCACTGAGATCATCCCACTCGCCATCATGGGTAAAATTAATATGAACGAGTACAGCCTGTTCACCGGCCTCGTAACGGTCAAACAAGCGAAAGACTCCTTAGCAATTGAATACTCACTCCTCAGGTTTTTCTTGCTGACGATCGCCCTGTGGACGCTCTCCAGCCCCTTGGTTATTGTTGTGATGGCTCACAGCACGTGCTGGCACCACAGTAGAAATGGCATGCTTATACACCATTTGATTCACGGTGTTTTTCAGCAAGATCACAAACTGATCAAACGATTCGATTTGCCCTTGTAACTTAATGCCATTCACAAGGTAAATGGAAACAGGAATACGCTCACGACGTAACGCATTTAGGAATGGGTCTTGTAATGATTGCCCCTTAGCCATTAGTTCTTTTCCTTATTTGTTTGTAATTGTAGTCAATGTCGCGGTTAAGCAGCGTCCTTGTCAGTGACAGTATACATCAAGTTTCCGTCCCTGCCGTCAACGCTTTTGTCACCGTTTGTAAAGACAGTGACGGCGCGTCACTGTCAAGCCACGTCACATTTTCCCAGCCTCGCAGCCAAGTTATCTGACGTTTGGCTAACTGGCGCGTCGCGCAAATCCCACGGTAAACGGCTTCATCATGGGTGCTACGTCCGGCCAAATAATCCCACATTTGGCGATACCCAACACAGCGGATCGAGGGCAGATCGGGATGCAGATCCTCTCGCTCAAACAGTGTACGTACCTCCTTTTCAAAGCCCGCTTCAACCATTTTGTCAAATCTGAGCTCAATGCGGCGATGCAACTCACCTCGTTCCTGAGGCGCTATTGCAAATTGGTGTACCTGATACGGCAAAGGTTCACCTTTTTTTTCCGTCAATGCGGTCAGGGTTTGTCCACTGATACGGTACACCTCAAGTGCCCGCATAATCCGCTGCGGATCGTTGCGATGGATCCGCGCACCAGAAACAGGATCAATATCACATAACTGTGCATGAAGCGCTTCCCAGCCATGCTGCTGCGCTTCTTTTTCTAATGCGTCACGCACACTAGGATCCGCACTGGGTAATGGCGATAACCCTTCTAATAACGCTTTAAAATACAACATGGTGCCCCCAACCAACAGAGGGATCTTGCCATTCGACACGATCTTCTTCATTTCTGTGAGGGCGTCTTCACGAAAGTCGGCTGCGGAATAAGCCTGAGCGGGATCTCGAATGTCGATGAGGCGATGCGGCGCCTGTGCTAATTCGTCAGCGGTTGGCTTGGCGGTACCAATATCCATCCCTCGATAAATTAAGGCCGAATCAACACTAATAATTTCAACCGGCATGGTATTGCGTAATGCAATGGCCAGATCCGTTTTTCCCGAGGCGGTTGGCCCCATCAAAAAAATGGCCTTAGGCAGCGGATTAGTCATGTTGTAATGCTTCTATTGCTGAGGTTAGGTCGAGGCGCGTAAACAAGCGTTGTCGCCCTTTTTCCAACGCCTCACCCTGCCAATACTGTTCAATTTCCGATACGGTCTGTACCGCTTGCGCAAGGCTGACTGGATCCGATGCAACTGTCAACTGCTTTGCCAGCCAACCCAACAGGTTCGCGCGGTGATCCGGATTAGATTGGCTGGGGTCTAAGCCGCCTAAAAAGTTCAGCAAGGATGGAACAAAGGCTTGCAGATTCTGTTGCCGCAGTGGTTGGCACACAGACATCACCATTAACTGCTGGCCTTTTACCCGAATATGAATACCAAATTGCCCCAGTAACGTTTGATAGTGGCTAATCGCATCACATTCGGATGCAGACGCAGATAAACGTTGTGGAATTAATAAAGGCTGAGTGACTAATCCCTCCGCCAAGGCTGGTTGTAACGCCCCTTGATGACGCCAGCTTTCTAACCGATAATGATCAGCTAACCATAAACCCTCACCCCACGACATCAGCACATAATGCTGATCAATCACCGCAAGTACCTTTCCCAAGCCAGGTTCACCACTCACTATCTTAGCTGGTGCCATATACGTGCTTACGCTAACCGGCGAAGACGACTGCTCATTCGATGTCGCCTCATCCTTGGCATCGTCAGTGTGAACGGCCGCTCGCGGCGTCATTAACCTTTGATAGGCTTGGGTCGCTTGCTTGGAAGGCGTACTCGAACGGTCAGCGCGCGAAGCTTGCCCTTTTGCTGGCCGTGACGACTCGGTTGACTGTTTCCCCGGATAAGCGGGGAAGGCATTCACCGCTTGCTGATAGGGATGGTCGGTTGCCACGGCCGATGCTCGAGGCTGATAAGACACTGTCTCTCTGACCTCGCCGGTCTCTGGATTGACCGTCTCGTCGATGGGTAACGATGATTGTTGCAGCCCGTCATAAATCGCTTGATAAATAAAGTCATGCACCAGCCGTGCTTGATGAAAGCGGACTTCATGCTTCGCCGGATGAACGTTAACGTCTACCTGATGCGGATCCACATCGATATAAAGCACATAAGCGGCATACTGATCGGGCGCCAAGCTTTGCTCATACCCTTGGCGGATAGCATGGTTGATCAATTTATCTTTCATCATGCGCTGATTCACAAAACAATGCTGCATATCGTTTTGCTGCCGCGCGCCATCAGGGGTACATATCCAACCGCGCAGCGCCATATCATGATGGGTCAAGTCAATCCGCAGCGCATGATCAACAAATTTTTGCCCGCAGATGGCTTTTAGACGACGTAGAGGATCTCCCCTTTCAGGGATACGCCGATATTGGCGAACCTGCGTGCCGTTGTGGCGCAGGTTGATGGTAATATCAAATCGGCTCAAAGCGATACGTCGCAGCAACTCATCAATATGGCTGAACTCGGTTTTATCGGTACGCAAGAACTTACGTCGGGCTGGCGTGTTAAAAAATAAATCCACCACTTCCACGGTACAACCCACCGGATGCGCTGCCGGTTTCACGCTAACGACCATATCGCGTCCTTCAGCAAAGGCTGACCACGCTTCTTGCTGTTCCGCGGGGCGAGAGGTAATGGTAAGGCGCGAAACGGCGCTCACACTCGCTAACGCCTCTCCCCGAAAGCCCAAGCTCATGATCGCTTCTAAATCATCCAGGCTGTGGATTTTGGAGGTCGCATGGCGACTTAATGCCAGCTGTAAATCTGTTTTGCTGATCCCAACACCATTATCACGGACACGAATGAGCTTACTGCCGCCTTTTTCAATATCGACGTCAATACGGGTTGCGCCGGCATCAATACTGTTTTCCACCAGCTCTTTAACCACCGATGCTGGCCGCTCGACCACTTCGCCCGCGGCGATTTGGTTGGCGAGTCGAGCGGGTAATATCTCAATCGCCATATCAGCTTCCTGGAATAATTAAGGTTTGTCCGACCGCCAGGGTATCTGAGCCGAGTTCATTGGCACGACGTAAGCTTTCGATCGTCACCCCATAATTACTGGCAATTTTACCGAGGTATTCACCGCGTTTCACTTTGTGCTTGATGGCCGGTGATGTCGCACCAGGGACCTTCAGTTTTTGCCCGACCCAAAGGGTATCGGACTTGAGATTGTTCGCTTGGCGAAGCGTGCTCAGTGAGACTTGATACTGCTCGGCGATTTTACCGAGAAATTCGCCTCGGCTCACGGTATGAGTCAGGGTTTGTGTGGATGCCCGCTCGGCTTTACCGGCTAACTTAGCCACATCGACATTTGGAATTGATAGCACTTGTCCCACCTGCAGCGTGCTTGAGGTTAAGCCGTTCGCCGATTTTATCGCAGCTATTGAGCTTTGATACTGTTTGGCGATAACTGAGAGGGACTGTCCCGGGCTGACTTTGTGTTTTACCCCGTTTTTGCGCGCGGCAAACAAGGTGCCGTCAGGAGGAAAGCGTTCAAAATAATTACGAATACCGTGATAAATGGCATTCGCCAAACCACGTTGATGCCCTCGTTGGAATAACAAACGCTCTTCTTGCGGATTAGAAATAAATCCGGTCTCTACCAACAAAGACGGGATATCCGGCGATTTGAGCACGGCCAAACTCGCATGCTCAGGGCTCGATTTGTGCAGCTTGGTCACTTTACCCAGCTCTTTAAGCACCCGAGTCGCGACGTTGTAGCCTTCTTTTTGCGAGTTACTAAACTGCAAGTCCAACACCGCACGGCTTAAATATTCGTCCTCGTTATTTTGTGCGAGCAAAGAGCCACCACCTAACAAGTTGGATTGCTCTTCATGTTTTTCAATCCAGCGACCAATTTCACTGTTCGCTCGGCGGCGTGAGAGCACCCACACCGAGGCACCACGAGGTTGTGGCTGATGAAAACCGTCGGCATGCACTGAGACGAGTAAATGGGCTTTGTGTTTGCGTGCGATTTCAGAACGCTGATTCAAATCAACAAAATAGTCACCGGTACGGGTCAAGACGGCCCGCATTCCCGGCACCGCATTGATGCGTGCAGCCGCTTGTTTAGCAATGGCAAGATTGACATCTTTTTCCTGCTTGCGACGCGGCCCAATGGCGCCGGGATCGTTACCGCCGTGCCCGGGGTCAATCGCGACGACAATGTCTTCAGTGCCAAAGGGTAAAGCCGCGACCGTCTCACGCCGCTTCTTTTCCGCTACCGAGAGTGTCGGTTTGTTCTTATCCACTTTTTGCGCGTGCGGTAAATCAACCACTAAACGGTGGCCATACTCGCCTCCCGGTGCGAGAGAAAATATCGTCGGCTTAGCACCATTTTTTAACTCAAAAACCAGTCGATACGTGCTGGCATCAGGGGGGCTGCTCTTGCGGATTTTAGTCAGAATATCGCTGCCTTTAACCTGCTTTGGCAAGCCGGTGGCGAGCTGACTTTGTTTCAAGTCGACCACAAGTCGGTCCGGACGTGTTAAAGAAAAATAACTAAAATCCGCCTTTTCAGCGAGATCAACCACCACCCGGGTTTCATTCGGTGCCGGCCACACCCGAATATTTTCGATTTTGTTGGCCCAACTTGTTGCACTCAACAAACTGGCGATCATCAAGATGCAAAGCCGCTGCCACATCATGCTAGTCTTCCCATTCTAGGCGGTCGATAATAGCCAGGCCTGCCGCGCTATTGGCATCAATAATAAGGTTGCGCTGCTCACCGTCGTAACGCAGAGTGATATCCAGATCGGCATGCGGTAACCAGCCTTCTCCCTTTTCTGGCCATTCAATTAAGCACAGCGCTTGTTGATTAAAATAATCTCGGATCCCCATAAACTCCAACTCTTCTGGATCCGCCAAACGGTAGAGATCGAAATGATACACTTGCCAAGGTGTTAGCTCATAAGGTTCAACCAAGGTATAGGTTGGACTTTTGACATTACCGGTATGCCCCATCGCCTGGATAAAACCGCGGCAAAACGTGGTCTTTCCCGCACCAAGATCTCCATGTAGATAGCAGGTTGTACTTTGCGTACAAGCACGCGCCAGTGCCGCGCCAAAAGCCACCGTGCGATCCGCATCGGTCAACTGAGTGATAAAAGTCTGGGTCATACTACTTTGGGATCTCGTCTGTTATTTATGTCATAAACTGCTCTGATTACTGAACCAGGCGCGTTTCTCTAATCCACTAACTGCTGCAAATAGGGAAACAAATCGCTGGCGAGCAATCCTCGTTCACCGGCCTGAGCGGCGTAATCACCCGCTTTACCATGAAGGTAGCAACCCAATGTTGCCGCCGAGAATAAATCAACGCCTTGCGCCAACAAACTACCGATTACCCCCGAGAGAACATCGCCCATCCCCCCAGACGCCATGCCAGGATTGCCCACATTTGCAACAGCATAATCTGTGCCATCATATACGATCGTTCCTGCCCCTTTAAGCAAAACGACACCACCATACCGTGTTTGTATCGCTTTGACGGCGGCAAAACGATCGAGTTCCACCTCTTTTACTTCACAGCCCAATAAGCGAGCGGCCTCGCCTGGGTGAGGCGTGAGAATCCAATCGTCGCGGTGTTGGGGTTGCCGCGCTAATTTATTTAATCCATCCGCATCAACAACCTTAGGCAACCGTGCCGAGAGGGCGATGGTCCAGAGTGCATCCGACCACGCACTCTGGCCAAGTCCAGGGCCGATAACAATATGGGTGGCCCAAGACAAGGCATCACCTAATGATTGGCCCGGCGCCCAGCTTTGCGTCATTAGCTCAGGCTGACGCGTGACGAGCATCAAGGTATGGTCTTTTTGCGTCACAACTTTGACGAGGCCGGCGCCAGTGCGTAACGCAGCTTGGGCACAAAGCGTCACGGCACCGGCCATACCATGGTCGCCGCCTAAACAAAGAACGCGACCAAATTGCCCTTTATGTGCACTGCGCGCTCGGGGCGGGAGGCATTGCGTTTTGATATCGTCACTGATCAGCTGCCCAGCCGGTTCCGCTTGACGTGCAAAGGCTGTTGCTACATTGAGACCAGCAAAAATAAGTTCACCGCGATGCGTGACCGCTTGCCCGGTTAATAAGCCTTGTTTTAATGCAATCAAGGTAACCGTTATATCCGCTGCGATTGCCACACCTTTTACACAGCCACTGTTGGCACATAAGCCAGACGGAATATCAACCGCCACCACTGGCACGTGGCAATGATTAATCACCCTGACCGCTTGGGCAAAATCGCCTTCAACCGCGCGCGATAAACCGGTGCCCAACATGGCATCGACAATGACATCAAACTGCGTGACGGTAGGCTGGGTCTTAATAACGCTTCCACCACAATCTTGCCACTCTTGCCAAGCGGTTGCCGCGTCGCCACTAAGTTTTTCTGGCGCGACCAATGACCATATGGTGACATTTAATCCCGCTGATTTCGCCAACCGAGCAATCACATAACCATCGCCGGCGTTGTTGCCCGCACCACAGACGATCAATAACCGTGCCGCGTTAGGGTAATACTGATTGATACTATCAAAGACGGCTTGGCCCGCTCTTAACATCAGCTGATACATAGGAATATCCAACGCACGCGCGACAGCCTGTTCGCCTTCACGAACTTGCTCTGCACGATAGAAACTCTGTGGTAAACTTGTCGCCATCAACTGCCTCCATTGATTGTACTGCACCACTTAAGGCCTCAGGATCTACCGCTATGTCGCAACCCACGCCCGATGCATCGATTAATTTCGACCAATTAGCCCAACGTATCAAGCAATGGGGACAAGCGCTAGGCTTCCAGCATGTTGGGATCACGGATGTTGATCTCAAGCAACATGAGGCGCAACTGCAACGTTGGCTCGACAATGGCTATCACGGTGAGATGGCGTGGATGGCGCGACATGGCATGATGCGTGCGCGCCCAGAGGAGTTGGTGCCTGGTACGATACGCGTGATTAGTGTACGCATGAATTATTTACCACCAGAAGCGGGATTTGCCACCACATTGGCCAATCCACGTTTAGGTTATGTGAGTCGCTATTCTTTAGGGCGCGACTATCACAAACTCATCCGCAACCGATTGAAAAAGCTGGGGCAGCAAATCGAAGCCGAGGTTGGTCCCTATGGCTATCGTCCTTTTGTCGACTCGGCACCTATTTTAGAACGTCCGTTGGCAGAAAAAGCAGGGTTGGGATGGACAGGTAAACACTCATTGATCCTTAACGAGGAAACGGGATCCTGGTTTTTCCTCGGCGAGCTATTGGTTGATCTCCCTTTACCGACGGATACTCCCGTTGATAATCAGTGTGGCAAGTGCGTTGCTTGTATGACGAGCTGCCCAACCCAAGCGATTGTTGCGGAAGGCGTGGTCGATGCCCGGCGCTGTATTTCCTACCTCACCATTGAATATGATGGTGTGATCCCTATGGAGTTTCGCCACGCGATAGGTAACCGCATTTACGGTTGCGATGACTGCCAGCTCGTTTGTCCATTCAACCGCGAGGCTGAACTCACCTTAGAAGCCGACTTTCACTGTCGCCCTAGCCTTGATCAACAGCCGCTCACCACACTTTTTAATTGGGATGAGGACACTTTTTTATCCTTAACGCAAGGGTCGGCCATTCGTCGTATTGGGATTAAAAAGTGGCGACGCAATCTTGCTATCGCGATGGGTAACGCGCCTTATGATCCAGAGATCGTTGCGAGCTTACGAGCCCGGCATGGAGAGGATGCATTGGTTGATGAACATATAGAGTGGGCGCTCGGTGAGCAAGAAAGCAAACGACAGCGCATTGATGTGGCCGTACTCCCCACCGGCACTCGCCGCCTGGTGCGCATCATTGAAAAAGGGTTACCGCGAGATGCTTAGCACTGTTAAATAGCAGAAAGATGACGCCATTCACATTATGTGGAAAACTATTAAGCAATGTGTGTTTATGGTGCACTTTTTGATAGTTAAACACATAGGCAGGGCATTAAGCGAGCAAGATCACGATAGTGAATAACACTGTGGAAAAGCATTAGTTAACCTGGAAAAAAATACACTATTCCCCTTTATTTTCAGCTAAATAGAGAGAAATGGTGTTTATTTCCGGTGTACAACATCGTCCTCGTGCTTGCTGACAAGATCACCGGCATGGCGGGCTTTACAGAATTCATCAACCAAGTTATCCACAAAACGAGTCTTGTGGATAAAGCTGTGCATTAGTAATTAAAAGCACGCCAATACGCCGCTTCCAGAGGAAGTACGTTAGGTGTGAATTTGATGCTAGAGATGATGCTTCACAGCATTAAAGACGGCGCTATATGTAACGCCACACTTGCGGTTAACCAAGTGATTGGAGCGACACACGGGGTTCGAACCCGTGACCTCAACCTTGGCAAGGTTGCGCTCTACCAGCTGAGCTAGTGTCGCTTATACCGAATTGTTATTTGGAGCGACATACGAGGTTCGAACTCGTGACCTCAACCTTGGCAAGGTTGCGCTCTACCAGCTGAGCTAATGTCGCATTGCCGATGCGTAACATCGAATTTTAAATTGGAGCGACACACGAGGTTCGAACTCGTGACCTCAACCTTGGCAAGGTTGCGCTCTACCAGCTGAGCTAGTGTCGCTTAGATCGACCTGATCACTATCAGATCGATATTTAATTTGGAGCGACATACGAGGTTCGAACTCGTGACCTCAACCTTGGCAAGGTTGCGCTCTACCAGCTGAGCTAATGTCGCTTTCAACAGACGATTCACGTCGTTAGGGCTGCGAATTATACGAAGAAAAAACCGGGTTGCAAGTGCTGATAAGCAAAATTATGATTTTTTCTTTTGATCGCTCAAAAGAGCAACAGATCGACGAAAAGAAAATCAGATCGTCAGGATCCTTTCGCGATAGAACTGCAATTCTGCAATTGATTCCCGAATGTCGTCAAGGGCTAAATGGGTGCCTTTTTTAGAAAACGCATTCAGTATTTCGGGCTGCCAACGGCGCGTAAGCTCTTTCAGCGTACTGACGTCCACCGTGCGATAGTGAAAATAACGCTCCAGCACCGGCATATGACGATAGAGAAAACGACGATCTTGGCCCACACTGTTACCACAAATCGGGGAGGCCCCCGCGGGTACCCATTGAGATAAAAATGCGATCGTTTGCTCAATAGCCGCTTGCTCACTGACTTGGCTTTGTTGCACACGCGCAACCAAACCAGACTGGGTATGCGTTTGCGTACACCAATCGTCCATTTTATCGAGTTCGCTTTGCGGCTGATGGATCGCTAATACCGGTCCTTCTGCCAGGATATTAAGCTGTGCATCGGTCACAATCGTTGCGATCTCAATGATCTTGTGGGTGTCCGGATCGAGCCCGGTCATTTCCAGATCGATCCAGATTAAATTGTTTTCACTGAACGCCATTGAACTTGCCTTTTTTATGGGTAAACCATGTATCATACTGTGCTTGATATGAAAGCCAACTTAACTGATAAGAGTCAACGTGGCAAAAAAGAAAAAGCTTACTAAAGGCCAATTGCGGCGGGTTCGATCGAACCAGCAACGTCGGATCAAACAGCATGATAACGACATCCAATGGGAAGATGCTGCCCTTGAGTCTTCTCGTGAAGGCCGAGTGATCACGCGATTTGGGCAACATGCCGATATTGAAGATCCGCAAACAGGGAAAATACACCGGTGCAATCTCCGTCGTTCCGTCAGTAGTCTGGTAACAGGTGATCGCGTCATTTGGCGCCCAGGCAAAGAAGCACTCGAGGGATTTGCCGGCGTGGTTGAAGCGGTACATGATCGCATGTCGGTTCTGACACGGCCTGATTACTATGACGGCGTTAAACCCGTTGCCGCCAATATCGATCAAGTGGTGATCGTGGCCGCGATCTTACCCGAGCTGTCGCTCAATATTATCGACCGTTACTTAATTGCGTGTGAAGTACTCAATATCGCCCCGCTCATTGTGGTCAATAAAGTCGACCTGCTGGATGATGACGGCCGAGAAATGGTCGAGACGCTGCTCGATATCTATCGAGATATTGGCTATCCCTTGGTGATGGTGAGCGCCGATTCTGGTGAGGGCATGTCGACACTGGTTGAACAATTGGATCAACATGTCAGTGTGTTCGTGGGGCAATCAGGCGTGGGTAAATCAAGCCTGGTCAATACCTTATTACCCGATGTGCATGCGCAAACGCATCAGGTATCAGAAAACTCAGGACTGGGGCAGCACACCACGACCGCGGCACGCTTGTATCATTTCGCCCAAGGGGGCGATCTCATTGACTCGCCTGGCGTGCGCGAGTTCGGTTTATGGCACCTTGAGCCGGAACAAATCGCCCATGGGTTTGTCGAATTTCGTGAGTATTTAGGTGGGTGCAAATTCCGCGACTGCAAACATGGCGACGACCCAGGTTGCCTGCTTCGTCAGGCGGTCGAAGATGGCCATATTAGTGTCGAACGCTTTGACAGCTACCACCGCATTATTGAAAGCATGAAAGAAGCAAAAGATAACCGACAGTTCTCACGAAATAAGCAACTGTGAGCCGCTGTCACTACACGTATTGATTCGCTACACTGCGTGCCAATCCATAGCACGCATTGAGCGTAATTAACATTCAATAACTTGTCAGGACGAAACTGTGCGAGACGATTTAAAAGTCGGGCTGCAATACCTTGCGCCGAAACACGCTCTTACCCGAGTCATGGGCAAATTGGCTAGCTTAAAAGGCGGCTGGTTCACAACCTCGGTGATTAAGTGGTTTATTAAGCAGTATCACGTCGACATGGGCGAAGCAAAGGTCAGTGATCCTGGCTACTATCGCACCTTTAATGATTTTTTTGTCCGTGAGCTAAAACCTGCGTTACGTCCCATCGAAGGCGATAATGATACCTTGGTTTTTCCTGCCGATGCCTGCGTCAGTCAAGCGGGACGCATCGAGCAGGGGCAATTAATCCAAGCCAAAGGCCACTACTTTTCATTAACCGAATTAATCGGCGGCGATGCAGCACTCGCCAGCCAATTTGATGAGGGAGCGTTCGCCACCTTATATCTCTCACCGCGTGATTATCACCGCGTCCATATGCCATGCGACGGGGTACTGCGCGAGATGATCTATATTCCTGGCGATCTCTTTTCAGTCAATCCGGTAACAGCAGAAAACGTTCCCAACCTGTTCGCACGCAATGAGCGTGTTGTCTGTCTCTTTGAAACAGATTTCGGCCCCATGGCGCAAATTTTAGTAGGTGCGACCATTGTCGGTAGCATTGAAACCACGTGGGCGGGCACGGTAACACCGCCAACTGGCGGCAGCATTCGTCGTTGGCAATACCCGACCGAGGGCGAGCAAGCAATTCACTTTGTCCAAGGTGATGAGATGGGCCGATTCAAACTGGGCTCAACCGTGATTAACCTCTTTCCAAACGGTGCCCTGCACTTCGACGACCAAGTTACCCCTGGCACGCCTACGCAAATGGGGCAGCCCTACGCGCATCGGCAGGCGTAATCGAAAAAATTGTGAGATAAGGGGCGTTTATGCCCCTTTTTTGTGTCGAAATTCGGAGATTTTTCCCGTTAATCAACAGGCAAGGTCCGTATTATTGGAGGTGTTCTGTTAGCAAGAAAGCGCTTGCCTATCCAACCGTAAGGCATGACGCGGTCGCCCACCAATGACGAAGGAGCGTATTTGTGGTTAATGCTCGTTTTATCAAGCTACTTGTCGCACTCGGCCTCCCCTTATTATTACTGCTTATGCCCACCGATTGGTTGCCTATTGCCGATCTTACGATTATTCAGCACCGCTTATTAGCCATCTTTTTAATGGCCGCGTTATTGTGGGTGCTTGAGCCTGTTCCCGTTTTTTCTACGTCCTTGCTCATCATCACCCTGCAACTGATCATGATTTCAGACAAAGGCTTGCACTGGTTTCGTGGCATAACGCCTCATCATCCGCGTGGCGAGTTAATTCCTTACACCGATATATTAAGTGCCTTTTCATCGCCTATTATCATCCTGTTTATGGGTGGGTTTTCGTTGGCTATCGCGGCGTCTAAATATCAGCTCGACATTAACCTTGCCCGCGTGTTACTCAAACCTTTCGGCCAACACCCCAAGTTCATTATGCTGGGGCTGATGTTGATCACGGCGGTATTTTCAATGTTTATGTCCAATACCGCGACAACTGTCATGATGTTGGCCCTATTAGCGCCCATTATCAGTGTGCTACCCAAAGGCGATCCGTTAATTAAAGCGATGGTGCTTTGCATTCCGGTCGCCGCGAATACCGGAGGAATCGCTACCCCTATCGGCACACCGCCAAACGCGATCGCGCTACAGTATTTAACCGGCGAATATCAAGTCTCCTTTTTAGACTGGATGAAGATAGGGCTCCCCTTCGTGATCGTCCAACTCAGTTTTGCTTGGTGGCTGTTACAACGCCTCTTTCGCAGTCAACACACTCGAGTGGAGCTTGCGTTAGAAGGCCGTTTTTTACAAAGCTGGCAAGCCTATACCGTCTATATTACCTTTGCGCTGACCATTGTTCTGTGGCTCACCACAGGCGCTCATGGCATGAATACGTATGTCGTCGCGGTGATCCCTCTGGCTATTTTTACCCTGACAGGGATCATTGGTAAGCCAGAGCTTAAGCAAATTAACTGGGATGTGCTTTGGCTGGTCGCCGGCGGGATTGCAATGGGGATCGCACTGGATCAAACCGGTCTCGCCGCAGCCCTCGCCCATGCAGTGGATTACAGCTTGCTCACTGCCATGACCGTTTTAATTACCTTATCGGTGATTTGCTGGCTGATGGCTAATTTTATGTCCAATACAGCGACCGCAAACTTATTAATGCCGATTGCGGCGGCGATTGCCTCTTCCATGCCAGCGTTAGCAAGCATTGGCGGCATGCAAGGCTTGCTCATTGTTGTCGCTTTTTCCGCCTCTCTCGGCATGATTTTACCGGTATCGACCCCTCCCAACTCGCTCGCTTACTCCACGGGGTTTATCAGTAGTCAAGATCTGGTCAAAGTCGGCCTTATTCTCGGGGTAAGTGGTTTGATGCTGGTTTATGGCGGGGTTATCTTATTAACCTGACAGGCGTTTCATCGATGAGACAAAAAACCGATAAGTCGTTTCCATTTTACATAAGCGTCTATTTTTTATTGGTTAAAAATGGGATAACACGAGTGATGCAGGCGTTAGCGAGCTTGAGAGGAAAACTTTTTTTTAATTCTATCCCCTCCCAGGCTCAAGCTTTCTACAATTAAGTAGATACTCAATAAGAAAGTATCGTCATAGTGTGGTAGTACGAGGGATCTTTAATGAAATTTACCATCAAGACCAAAATATTACTTGCGGTTGCTTTGGTCGTCGCCTTAGTCAGTGCAGTACAGGCATGGTTTTCAGTCAATCAACTTGAAGCAGAAACCGAACAAAGCGTCACCGCTCAAATGAGAGATGTGGGGCTATCAACGAGCAACTTTATCGAAGAATGGCTCGACATCCGCAGCAAAATGCTCGTCGCGAATGTGCCTTTGATTGCTAGCCAACCGAATGTTGATCGCGAATTATTACTGACCAAGCGTCAGGGTGATTTTCTTACCGTCTATGCCGGCTTTGCTGATGGAACCATCGCCTATGGTGATAAAACCGAAAGTTGGCCAACCGACTATGACCCTCGTTCACGTCCTTGGTATAAGCAAGCCAATGCGGCAAACGATTTAATTATTACGCCTCCTTATGTCGATGCCAATGGCGCTGGCATGGTCATCAGCTTTGCTAAAGCATTTAATCAACAGTTCGAAGGGGTTATTGCTGCTGACTTATCTGTCGACGCCATTGTCAAAGAGGTGCTTAACGTACGCCTACCCAATGAAGGCTTCGCGTTTTTGGTTGATAGCAACAATAAGGTGGTCGCCTATCGCGATACCGCGCTGAGTGGAAAAGCTTTAACGCAGGTCGACGATGAGCTCACACCAGCCTTCATCCAAAATGCACGAAACAGCCAAGCACTGGGCACCGTGACGTTCGATGGCGATGGCCGCGAAAAACTCATTGCGGTGACAAAAGTGGAAGGCGCTAACTGGAGTCTAGGGGTGGTTCAAGACAAACAACTGGCATTTGCCTCCGTTTCCGAGCAAATAGTCTCCACGTTGGTCACGTCGGTGATTTTGTTTGTCGTTATCGCTTTTATTGCCGGCTTCCTCATTCACCGTATGCTGGCCCCGCTGACTCAGCTGACGCACGCAGTAAGCTCCTTATCGCAAGGTAGTGGCGATCTTACTCAGCGTCTTGATATTGTGCGCCACGATGAAATCGGTGAGTTAGCTGGACACGTCAATGCGTTTTTAGCGCAATTGCAAGCCATGATTGGTCGAAGCGTCACCCAAAGTGTGGGATTGTCTGAACGCGCGGACCAATGTCGAAATCTTGCGCATCAGTCGACCGGTTTAGTCGGACAACAGCAAGGTGATGTCGATCAAATCGCGACCGCCATTCACCAAATGTCAACCACTGCCAATGAAGTGGCCAGCAATGCCGAACAAACCGCTCGTTCAGCCCAAGAAGCAGAAAGTTCATGCCGGGATGGCTTAGAGGTCGTGGAAAGTAACCGTGACGCGATCACACAGTTGGCAGAACAGGTCGAACAAGCCACCAATGTGATTCGAGAGCTAGACACAAACTCGCAAAGCATTAATCAAATCATTTCCACCATCCAAGGGATTGCCGAGCAAACGAATCTACTGGCGCTTAACGCCGCGATCGAGGCTGCGCGTGCTGGTGAGCAAGGCCGAGGGTTTGCAGTGGTCGCTGACGAGGTACGTGTACTGAGTCAACGCACGCACGACTCCACCGAAGAAATCCGCAATATGATAGAAACGCTGCAGAACACGACACAACGTGCGGTGGATGGCATGACCCAAAGTAACGAAATGGCAACCTCCAGTGTCGATCGCGCCGCCTCAGCCAGTGATAAACTCAATCAAATCACACGCGCGATTGGCGATATCTCTGAAATGGCGGCACAAATTGCCAGCGCGGCTGAAGAGCAACGTGCCGTCACTGAAGATATCAATCGCAATACCCAAGCGGTGCGCGATTTATCACTGGAGCTTCATCAAAAATCGAACGAAACAGGGGAACAAGGCGAGCAAATGGCGCAAGACGCGCAGGCGATGCACAGTGACTTGTCTAAATTTAAAGTCTAACGCGTCAACGATATGAACACGGCGATGCAACCAGGCTGCCTATACCAGTAGGCAGCCTCTCTATTGGCAGAAAGATCACAAATTCTGCGTTCAACGATTCCTTATCCTCACTTATCAACGCGATTTGCCTCATTGATCTAACTTTGCTGTAAGCCTTGCGTATACACTCAAAGATATTTTTTAATGAGATGGAAATGTGTCTATGCCCAAGCCGACAATTAAGCTGAAAATCATTGTGGCTATTGCCTTTATCGTCGCGCTGGTCAGTGCGGTGCTTGCCAGCATTTCTGTGCGTCAGCTCCAAACTGAAACCACCACCAGCATTACCAAACAAATGCATGATGTCGGTGATGCCACCACCCAGTTCATTGATAGCTGGTTAAGTACGCGTGCCGATATGCTTCTGGCCAATGAGACACTGATTGCAAATAACGCCAATGTCGATCGTGAACTGCTAGTGACGAAGCGTGCGGGGCACTTTTTATCCGTTTATGCTGGATTTAGCGATGGACGCATTGCTTATGGTGATAAAAGTGAAGACTGGCCAGCGGATTACGATCCGCGCACACGGCCCTGGTACCAGAGTGCGAGTGGAGTCAATGAACTTATTATTACTGAGCCCTATCAGGATTTTGACGGTAGCCTAGTGGTCAGTTTAGCCAAGGCCTTTAATGGCCAATACCAAGGTGTGATCGCCGCCGATGTCACCGTGACTGATATCGTCGAGCAGGTGCTCAATTTGAAGCTCAGTAATGGCTTTGCCTTTTTGGTCGACGGTGAAAATCGCCTCGTCGCGTATCGTGATACGGACTTAAGTCGCCAACCGCTCACCGATCTGGATGACGAGCTGACTCGCAACTTTATGGCCAATGCCAGTGCGCAACGCCAACTCACCACCTTTGAGCTCAACGGCAAAGAAAAACTGCTTGCTGCAATAACCGTCCCCAACACCGATTGGACGCTGGGTATTGTCGAAGATAAAGCGCAAGCTTACGCCTCCGTATCAGAGCAAATTACTTTTGTGGTGATCGCCTCTGTCATTCTTTTTGTCGTGATTGCCTTTATCGCCGGGGCCCTGATTAAACAATTACTCAAGCCGTTGGGTGAATTAACCGCGGCGGTGCGGACGCTCTCTGCCGGTGAAGGTGATCTGACCCAAAGGATCAACATAGCCCGTCGCGATGAAATTGGTGAATTGGCCGAGTACGTTAACGCCTTCCTTGCACAACTTCAGCAAATGGTCGGTAAAGCGGTCAATCAAAGTATGACATTGTCGCAAAGCGCCGAGGAATGCCGAACCCATGCGTTACAATCGAGTCAATTAGTCGACAAGCAGCAAAACGATGTCGACCAAATTGCTACCGCGATCCATGAGATGTCAACCACCGCCAACGAAGTGGCCAGCCATGCCGAGGATACCGCCACTTCGGCGCAACAAGCGGAGCAATCATGCCAAGAAGGGTTAAGTGTGGTGGGTGACAACCGCGACGCCATCACCCAATTGGCTCAGCAAGTCGAGCGCGCCACCAATGTGATCCGTGAACTGGATGAAAACGCGCAGAGTATTAACCAAATTATTGCGACCATACAAGGGGTGGCGGAACAAACCAACCTGTTGGCATTGAATGCGGCGATAGAAGCGGCACGCGCAGGTGAACAAGGGCGCGGCTTTGCGGTAGTCGCCGATGAAGTACGGGTATTAAGCCAACGGACACACGACTCCACCGAAGAAATTCGCAATATGATTGAGACCCTGCAACACACGACGCAACGGGCCGTGGATGATATGACGCAAAGTAATGAGATGGCGACATCAAGCGTTGATCGTGCTGAAGCTGCGAGTGAGCGTCTCAACCAAATCACCACTGCGATTGGGCGGATTTCAGAAATGGCGATTCAAATTGCCAGCGCCGCAGAAGAGCAGCGCGCGGTCACCGACGATATTAATCGCAATACCCAAGCGGTAAAAGATCTCTCCTACGAGATCCATCAACAAGCGAGCGCCACAGGCGACCAAGGTGACAGCATGGCGCAGGCGGCTCAAGACATGCATCAAGACTTATCTAAATTTAAAGTCTAAACCGGTCCCTGCCCTAAACGCCGCCTTCGAGCGGCGTTTTTATCGGTGCGGCCTTGTTAAGCGCGCGAAACAGGAAACGCGGTCACCGCATCAATATGGTCACACCCCAAAGCCAGCATGACTAAGCGGTCAACACCCAGCGCCACGCCCGCACAATCGGGTAAGCCTGCCTCTAATGCGGCGAGCAAGTGCGTATCGATAGGTTGTGGCGCTAATCCTCGTGCAATCCGCGCTTGGTTATCCGCCTCAAACCGCCGACGCTGTTCGCAAGCGTCTTGCAACTCATAAAAACCATTTGCCAGCTCAACTCCTTGGTAATACACCTCAAAGCGATGCGCGACGCGTGGATCTGCTTGGCTAATTTTTGCTAACGCGGCTTGTGATTCGGGAAAGTCATAAACAAAAACAGGCGCCTGTAAGCCAATATTGGGCTCCACCATCACCGAGAAAAGCAGTTGCAACAAGGTATCTTTATCTGTCTCATCTTGGGTGATATCGGCCAATCCCTGGGTGGCCGCAAGTGCGCGCAGCTGAGGAATATCCGCGGTTAATGGACACAGCCCGGTAGTAGACTCAAACGCCTCTTGATAGCTCATCCGTGTCGCAGCCTGACACCTTAGTACAGCTTGTAACAACGCGTTCATTTCATCCATCAACTGGTGGTGATCAAAACCAGGGCGATACCATTCGAGCATGGTAAATTCCGGATTGTGGTAACGGCCAGCTTCTTCGTTACGAAACGCTTTACTGATTTGGTAAATCGGCCCGCTCCCCGCGGCCAGTAAGCGCTTCATATGAAACTCAGGGCTGGTCATTAAGTGCAACGACACGCCGTCAGCGAAACCAGGCCCAACCAAAGACGTTTTAAAGCTATGTAGGTGCACATCGGTGACCGCCGCTTGGCTAAGTGCTGGCGTATCCACTTCCCATACGCCACGGTCAGCAAAAAATTGCCGAAGACGTGCCATGATATCGGCTCGCTTTTTCAGTTGCTCTAGCGACGCAGTTGGTGGCCATTGCGTGGTTAAGGTCATAAAAAATTCTCTGTTCGCACCATGGCGCCAGTCTATCGCCAGCGAGCAAAATAACAAGTGCCTTCCTGCTTGCTTGTTACGCAATATTAGCGTGTCACATGGCGCATTTCTATTGCAAGTCTTGCGCGCTTTTTCAACGCTATCGCACACTTACCGATTCATCTCACACTTTTATGCAATTTAACACCCATGCCCGCAAAATCGCGGCAATTCCCCGACTGAGTCAATTTTTACGCAGACGAGATTGCCTACTATGACAGCACAACAATAAACAAGCCAAGCACTGGCTTTCCCTATAACACTGGAGGATGAACGTGCGGACTCTCACTACCGATATTGCAGTTATCGGCGCCGGTGGCGCTGGACTGCGCACCGCTATTGCGGCTGCAGAGGCCGATCCCTCTCTTAATATTGCATTGGTGTCTAAGGTCTACCCGATGCGCTCACACACTGTGGCAGCCGAAGGTGGCTCAGCGGCCGTCATCAAGGACGAGGACAGCTTAGACAATCATTTTAATGATACCGTCAGCGGCGGCGATTGGTTATGTGAGCAAGACGTTGTCGACTACTTTGTTAAAAATTGCGCCCATGAAATGGTGCAATTGGAGCAATGGGGGTGCCCTTGGAGCCGTAAAGACGACGGCAGCATTAATGTGCGTCGATTCGGCGGTATGAAAGTGGAGCGGACGTGGTTCGCTGCCGATAAAACCGGCTTTCACATGCTGCATACTTTATTCCAAACCTCGGTCAAATACCCACAAATTCAGCGCCTAGACGAATATTTTGTTGTCGATTTGATTATCGATGAGGGGCAGGTACAGGGGTTGATTGCCTTACACATGGCAGAAGGCGAGCTGGTCTGTATCAAAGCCAAGTCGGTCGTATTGGCCACCGGGGGGGCCGGCCGAGTATATAGCTGTAACACCAATGGTGGCATTGTCACCGGTGATGGCATGGCCATGGCGTATCGTCACGGGATTCCACTACGCGATATGGAATTTGTGCAATATCATCCAACCGGATTGCCGGGGACAGGTATCTTAATGACCGAAGGCTGCCGAGGTGAAGGCGGCATTATTGTCAACAAAGACGGTTATCGTTACTTGCAAGATTACGGTATGGGCCCAGAAACGCCGGTCGGTCAACCGAAGAATAAATACATGGAGCTTGGCCCGCGCGATAAAGTCTCTCAGGCTTTTTGGCACGAGCAACAAAAAGGCAACACCATCAAGCACACACTCGGTGATGTGGTGCATCTCGACTTGCGCCACCTGGGTGAAGACTATATTCAAGAGCGCCTACCCTTTATCTGTGAGCTGGCGAAAGCCTATGTCAATGTTGACCCAGCCAAAGAGCCGATCCCTATCCGCCCAACGGTGCATTACACCATGGGAGGGATCGAAACCGACGCGCAAACGGAAACACGTGTTAAAGGCCTATTTGCAGTCGGTGAGTGCTCTTCTGTTGGCTTACACGGCGCCAATCGTCTTGGTTCAAACTCGCTCGCCGAGCTTGCTGTCTTCGGTCGTTTAGCCGGTGAGGGCGCTGCCAAGCGTGCTAGCAGTTTCACAGATTGGAACCAAGCGGCCATCGACGCTCAAATTCAAGACGTGAAAGCGCACATTGATCAGTTGCTCTCTAATCAAGGAGAAGAAAACTGGGCGGATATTCGTCGCGAGCTCGGTGAAACCATGGAAGCGGGTTGTGGTATTTATCGTCGAGAAGACTTAATGCAGGCCACGATTGATAAAATTGCCGAACTGAAAGCTCGCTACCAAAATATCAGCATTCAAGATAAAGGCAGTGTGTTTAATACCGACCTGCTGTACGCCATTGAAGTAGGCTATGGCCTAGAAGTCGCCGAAGCCATGGCACATTCCGCGATACAGCGTAAAGAGTCACGCGGCGCACACCAACGTCTTGATAAAGGCTGCACCAGCCGTGATGATGAAAACTATCTCAAGCATACTTTGGCGTTCTATCAAGCAGAGCATGGCCCTCGCATCGACTATGGCGATGTCAAAATAACCAAGTCACAACCTCAAGCACGACTGTATGGTGATGCGGCAGAGCAAGCGAATCGTGACAGCGCCGACCAACAAAAGGAGCACGCAAAATGACGCAAGCTACCTATCAGGTCTCAGTGCTCAGGTATGATCCCGCAACGGATGAGGCCCCCTACACGCAAGACTTCGTGGTCACCGGTGACGAAACCATGTCGGTTCTGGATGCGCTGGGTTATATCAAGGATAACCTGGATAAGTCACTGTCTTATCGCTGGTCTTGTCGCATGGCCATTTGTGGCTCGTGTGGCATGATGGTTGATGGCGTGCCAAAGCTAGCCTGTAAAGCGTTTTTACGTGATTACCCCAAAGGGGTACTGATTGAGCCTTTGGCTAACTTTGCGATCGAAAAAGATCTGGTGGTGGATATGACACCATTTATTGAACGTCTTGAAGCGATCAAACCGTATATTTTAGGTAATGACCGCCGCCCCGAAGACGGGCCTAATACGCAAACGCCTGAACAAATGGCGCGCTACAAGCAGTTCGCAGCCTGTATTAATTGCGGTCTTTGTTACGCAGCGTGTCCGCAATTTGGCCTCAACCCTGACTTTTTAGGTCCCGCCGCCATCACACTTGCGCATCGTTATAATCTGGACAGTCGCGACGGTGGTCAACACGAGCGTATGCCACTGATTAATAGTGATAACGGCGCCTGGGGGTGTACGTTTGTTGGCTATTGCTCACAAGTGTGCCCTAAAGGGGTCGACCCTGCTGGTGCGGTTAACCAAGGAAAAGTGGCCTCCACGCAAGATATGGTGATCGCCATGTTTAATCCCAATAAAGAAGGGAAGGAGGTAACAGGATGAGTAACCGTAAACCTTATGTACGGCCTATGCCTCGTACTTGGTGGCTGCACCACCCGTTTTATCGCTTCTACATGCTACGAGAAGCAACTGTGCTGCCTTTAGTCTTCTTTACTCTCAGCCTAACCGCGGGATTAATTTGCTTGGTACAAGGCCCACAGGCCTGGCAGGGATGGCTTGACTATATGGCCCATCCAGTTGTGGTGTTACTCAATCTGGTCGCGTTAATCGCCAGCTTGTTCCACGCCACGACGTTTTTCAGCATGATGCCACAAGTCATGCCAATTCGAATCAAAGGGAAGCTATTGGATAGTAAATGGGTGATTGGCGCACAATGGGGCGCTGTGGCTGTAGTATCACTGATCGCCTTGGTGCTCATTTAGGAGGTGTTATGATCGATCCCAAACCAAAACGTTCCGATGAGCCAATTTGGTGGAGTTTATTTGGTGCTGGGGGGACTTGGTTCGCCATGTTCACCCCTATTACCGTGCTGATTTTAGGGATCTTAGTGCCGCTTGGTATTATTGATCCCAGCGCACTCAGCTATGACCGTGTCATGATGTTTGCCGAACATTGGCTGGGCAAGTTGCTTATCCTCGCCACCTTAGCACTACCCATGTGGCATGCGATGCACCGCATTCACCATGGCCTGCACGACCTTAAGCTGCATATCGGCTTGGCAGGCAAAGTTGTCTGTTATGCGATTGCATTTACGGTCAGTGTCGTCGCCGCGCTTTTAGTATTGATGATCTAGCGTGTGCTAAAAGCAATAAAACAAAAAGCCCTGGTGAATCACACTCAGGGCTTTTTATTGTCGGTCATTATTTTACGCGTCCAACATACTCGCCAGAGCGCGTATCGACTTTGAGTACTTCACCGATTTGAATAAATAAAGGCACTCGTACAACCGCACCTGTGGTCAATGTTGCCGGCTTACCGCCTGTGCCTTGGGTATCCCCTTTTAGGCCAGGATCCGTTTCCGTCACTTCTAGTTCAACGAAATTAGGCGGTGTGACCACAATCGGATCGCCATTCCAAAGGGTAAGCGTACAGCTGTTGTTTTCAACCAACCATTTAACATTCTCACCGACGGCACTTTCATTGGCCGCAATTTGTTCAAAGGTTTCGTTGTTCATAAAGTGGAAGAATTCACCGTCGGTATAAAGGTAATCCATATCCACTTCAATCACATCGGCCGCTTCAACTGTATCACCGGATTTAAAAGTCTTTTCCAAGACTTTGCCAGAGATCAGCTTGCGCAGTTTGACCCGGTTAAAGGCTTGGCCTTTACCTGGTTTCACAAATTCATTTTCGGTAATGACACACGGCTCGTTATCGAGCATAATTTTCATGCCGCCGCGGAATTCATTGGTGCTGAAAGACGCCATCTTGATCCTCTTAACATCTTCGAGTTTTCACAAATGTCGCACATCATAACCCGAATCCAGCCTGCTGTTGAGCGAAACTGGATCAAAGAACTCGCAGAGGCGATCACAGATCCCAGTGAATTGCTGCAACTGCTTGAAATTTCACCAGAGGAATGGACGTCCGGTTTTGCCGCGCGCCGCTTGTTTTCACAACGCGTTCCTCGCAGTTTTGTTGCCCGAATGGAAAAAGGCAATCCGAACGACCCGCTGCTTAAGCAAGTGTTACCTATCGCGCAGGAGTTTAATGAGGTAGAGGGCTTCAGCGCTGATCCGCTTGAAGAGCAAGATAATGCGATTCCTGGGTTATTGCATAAATACCACAACCGCGTATTACTGATCGTTAAAGGAGGCTGCGCGATAAATTGCCGCTATTGCTTCCGTCGCCATTTTCCTTATCAGGACAACAAGGGCAGCAAACGCGTATGGCAAGGTGCATTGGATTATATCGCTGCACATCATGAAATTGACGAAGTGATCTTATCCGGCGGCGATCCCCTGATGGCCAAAGATGAGGAGCTCGATTGGCTTATCAGCGCCATTGAGCCGATGAATCATGTGAAACGGCTACGCATTCACTCTCGTCTGCCGGTGGTGATCCCAGCGCGTATCACCTCTGCGCTTACTGAACGTTTGTCTCGCTCACGCCTGCAAGTGGTGATGGTTACTCACATCAATCATGCCAATGAGATAGATACCGAGTTAAGCGATAAGCTCCACACATTGCGACAAGCGGGAATTACGCTGCTCAATCAAAGCGTGCTGCTAAAAGGGGTGAATGACAGTGCGGATGCGTTGGTGGCACTGAGTCAACGACTATTTGATGCCGGCGTTTTACCTTACTACCTGCATGTATTGGATAAAGTCCAAGGCGCCGCTCACTTTTTAGTCTCAGACGATGAAGCGCGCGCCTTAATGCAGGAGATTATCGAGCAGCTCTCCGGCTATTTAGTCCCTCGACTGACTCGGGAAACCGGTGGCCGAGCAAGTAAAACGCCGCTGGATCTTCAGTTAGAATAGCCAGAACTAAACCGCTGATGCCCGGACGATACGTGAAACTTACGCACTATCCGACCACTATATGGCTCGTACCCGCTAATCAAGCCACTCTGGCTGGCAGTCAGGTTTAGCATAACTCAGACGGCCAACACGGCTGGCGGTGTGGTAGCAATCTAATCCGCTCAAGGCAACGGTGCCTGCTTGCTCAATGTCGACAAAACCATCCTCACTGACACAACTGTCTGGCACGTGCGCTTCGATTATTTCCCCCACTAACAAGTGAGTACCATTGATCGCCATGGTGTGCTCTTCACGGAGAATAAGACCAAGGCGGATCGCGGCTTCTTGTACAAAAGGCGCACCAAACTTTTCACGCCATAAAGGCGTCAAACCAACCTGATCAAATTCAGAGATATCGTGAGGGTAACGCGCTGACGTTTGATGAGCCGCCACAATCATCTCTTTTTGTACGTGATTAAGTGTATAAAAACCCGTCGCTCTAATGTTTTCTAACGTATCACGCGGCACAGTATCAGGGCGGATTATCACCCCCATTAACGCAGGGCTTGCTCCGAGATGAAACGCAGAGCTCACAATACATAAATTGGTTTGTTGGTTTGTATCGCTGGTGCCCAACAAGTTGGCTGATTTAAATCCTGATAAGCTGTTCACAAAAGTCGCACGGTAGCGTTTTTCCATCGCAACGATGGCTTCTTTCTCATACACGCTCAGTGACATGGGTTTCCTTATTTAATCTGACATTGTTGGCAGCGTGCTTGGCCCGTCAAAATCGCCGAGATCCGATAACGGTGCTGGGCAAAGAAAAGATAGGCTTTGTCTGCAAACCACGCAATAACCGGCCAGCGTAACCAACTCACCCAAGCGCCTTTTCCAACCGCATCCCACGCTACATAGGTTGCATCTAAACCATACACCATTTGCCCATCACTATCTTGTGCATGCAAAATACGATTCGCCGAGCTGGGATCAACGTTGGGAAAATCAATGGAAAAATCCGCTTGGTGGATATCAACCAATCGCAGCGCATCGTCGCCATCCCAACGCGAGAGCTTACGCATTTCTTTCACACACAAAGGACACATGCTGTCATAGAACACAGTTACCATAATGGTACCTCCCGAGGCATTAATACGCGCCGGCGGGGACACTCGATCAAAAAAAGAAAGCCCTGACCGTCAGGCCAGGGCTCTATTGGTTTTTCATCAAAGATTAAAGATACAAAAAAGCCCCGACCGTTAGGTCAGGGCTTCGTATTTCTACTCATCAAAGTCTTATACATATCCGCTTTGATGATTAAATTGCGAGCTATGCGCAGGGAGTTTTGAAGCGAGACGCACAATGTATGCCAATACATGAGCATCGCAGCTATCAAAAATCACAAGCAATAGGCGCAATTTATAATCAAAGCCTGGCGATGTCCTACTCTCACATGGGGAGACCCCACACTACCATCGGCGCTGCTTCGTTTCACTACTGAGTTCGGCATGGAGTCAGGTGGGTCCAAAGCGCTATGGTCGCCAAGCAAAATTTGGTGTGTCTTCACTTTTCAGTCAAAACACAAATCTAGAAAGCTGTTTCGTTCTCGCCACAATCAACTGGCTTANAGCCTGGCGATGTCCTACTCTCACATGGGGAGACCCCACACTACCATCGGCGCTGCTTCGTTTCACTACTGAGTTCGGCATGGAGTCAGGTGGGTCCAAAGCGCTATGGTCGCCAAGCAAAATTTGGTGTGTCTTCACTTTTCAGTCAAAACACAAATCTAGAAAGCTGTTTCGTTCTCGCCACAATCAACTGGCTTATTTTAAGTCCAACCCAAAACCTCTTGGGTGTTGTATGGTTAAGCCGCACGGGCAATTAGTACAGGTTAGCTCAACGCCTCACAGCGCTTACACACCCTGCCTATCAACGTCGTMGTCTACGACAACCCTTTAGAGAGCTCGAAGCTCTAGGGATGACTCATCTCGGGGCCAGCTTCGCGCTTAGATGCTTTCAGCGCTTATCTGTGCCGAACTTAGCTACCGGGCAATGCGTCTGGCGACACAACCCGAACACCAGCGGTTCGTCCACTCCGGTCCTCTCGTACTAGGAGCAGCTCCCCTCAATCATCCAAC
>NZ_MUFD01000019.1:0-68395 GCF_001995405.1 Salinivibrio sp. AR640
AGTAAAAAAGTAAAAACTCTAAAAAATAAATAAAAAGATGTTTTCTTTATTGCGTTTAAATCATTAAAAAAACCACATATAAATAATTAAAATATAGAATTATTTTTAATGATTGTGCATCAGTGAAAGCTTAGTACCGCTAGCACATGCGCTAACATGCAACCTCATCCATCTGCCTACGCCCTCCTCCGTTAGTAACAAAATTGTGAATAAGCGCAGTTTCGCTTGCTGTTTTAATCCAGGTAGTGTGATCGTCGCAACGTGACAACGTCGGTCAAGACAATGTGGTGTGCGCTGGATCGGCTTAAGCTGATCGTTCAAATTAGTTCTCTCCCCCTCCTGATCTCCTCCTTATTGCAAGCGTTACAAGCGCAAATAAGGAGGATGTGCCTGTTGTCTATTTGAGCAACACTAGAAACTCTGATCGTCACCGTCGGCTCGCGTTATCTGTTGTGCCATTGCTCGCTAGCACGACACCCATCGTCACGCCGCTCGACGACCTCCGAATTTTTTCTTTGTGCGGAAAGTGATTATGAAAAAATTGCGTCACCTCTCTATCAGCCAACGAATCAGCCTAACGGCCTCTGCAATCGTGTTAGTCGGTCTGGGTTTGGTCAGCACCATCTCTCTTTCAACGCTGAATACCAGTCAATCAGCAATGTCATCTCAGGTGACAGAGAATGTGAAGCGGGATCAGGTGATAAAAATGCAGAATCGGGCAACAGCACTCAGTGAAGAGATTCATGCCTACATCGCCTCTCCCCTCGATACGGTGCGAACCATTGCTCAGATATATACGTCAGAAGCGGAAAAGAATAAGTCATCACGGATCCTCGATCGTGATGATATTCCTAGGATCATGTATTCGATTTTGAAACGTCAGCCTGAGTGGCACAACATCTATACCGAGTGGCAAAAAAACGTCTTAGGGGCCGATGCCTTTTATTATGGCGATCCAACCAGTGCAGCGGATGGACGCTATGTACCGTCTGTATCGGTGGATGAGAACGGAGAAATGCGTCTTCGAGCCGCTCAAAACTTTTCAGAATCCAACCCTTGGTATCAGTGCCCGGTGAGCACACAGAAAGATTGTATTACTGATCCAAGAACGGCTCAGATTAATGGTAAGACACAAACGGTGTTCGATGTGACAACTCCCGTTTTTCGCTTTGATAAAACGGTTGCTATGGTGGGAAGTACGCTCAAAACCTCGCAAATCCAATCACTCTTAGCCAAACGTGCCGATAATGACGGGGAACTATTTGTTATCAGTCAAAATGGTCGGATTGTGGCTAGTACCGATCAGCACGTTCAACATGGCGCTGCGGTCTCGGGACTTTCCTCTCCTGCTTACCAACCACTTTCTAACCTTCTAAGCCAGAAGGCAACAAACCAATTCAAGCAAACCGATTCGCACTTTTACGTATCGCAACCCATTGAGTTTGGCAATATGACCAAGACCTGGTCGGTGATGATTGTGACCCCTATATCTGCTGCTATGGCACCGGTGACGCAACTCAATCAAATGATGACCGAGGCCGAGACGCATATCCAAAACACCATCTATCTGGTAAGTGGTATCGTGCTGATTTTGGCGTTTATCATCATTCAAGTCGTCATCAAACGCCAATTGGCGCCGTTAACCAGTGTTGATCACTCCATTCAGGCAATTGCGCAAGGCGGTGGGGATTTAACTCAGCGTTTATCCGTCACGGGTAAAACCGAGATTGATAGTATCAAACAGTCAGTCAATCAGATGCTGGATGCGCTACAGTCGATGGTTGGCGAAATTCAGCAAGCAGGTGGACGCTTATCGGATACCTCAACGACGGCTAACCATGCGATCACCGATGCGCACCAAGCGCTATCTGAAAATACGGAGACCTTGCATCAAGCGGCGACGGCCATGGAACAACTAACAGCAACGTCCAAAGATGTGGCAACCAACTCTGAGGCCTCCAAAGAAAAAAATGCCGCGGTGGTGTCGTCACTGAATCAATGTATGGATAATGTGACCAACAACGTAGCGCGCAATCAAACAGCGAACAATGATCTACAAAAAGCCAACAGTTTTGTCAGCGAAGTCAAAGCCAGTGGTAGCGATATTGCCGCACTACTCGATGATATTCGTGGCATTTCGGATCAAACGAACTTATTGGCGCTCAATGCCGCGATTGAGTCAGCACGCGCCGGTGAAGCTGGCCGAGGATTTGCGGTGGTCGCTGACGAGGTACGCGCGTTAGCCCAGCATTCACAAAAATCTGTCGATCAAATCGTATCGACGCTTGAAACATTCAACCAACTATTGACGGATATTGAAGCGGTTATCCAGCAAGGTGAGCGCGGTGCCGCAGAGGGTTATCAAGCGAGTGTCTCCGTGCAGCAGACCTTAAACGAGATTGTTGATTTGGTACACCAGCTCGGCGATATCAATTATCAAACCGCAGGCGCAGCCGAGGAGCAAAGTGCCGTTTCGCAGCAAGTGGCCGAAAATATCCAAGCCCTTTCACAACGTATAGAGCAAACCTTATCGCTCAGTGAGCAAGCACAAGGCGCAAACCATACGCTGAACCAAGAAGCCACCACCATCCGTCAGCTGGTCGAGACGTTCAAAGTCTAATCCGGCGCACTCTCTTGATCGCAAAAAGGGCACCATTTGCAGGTGCCCTTTTTATTTGCTGTCTAGAATCGCTATGTGATGAAACGTCACTTCAAAGCTCGATTACTGCCGATCTAACTGTGCTTTCATCGCGTCACGAAAGACTTGGTCAGCGTCAGTAATACCCAATTGTTCGGCGTCACGTAATAAGCCCATGGCTTTGTCGACATCGTTATCTGCAACCGCGGTTCGAATAGCCTGGTGGTAAAAAGTCACGCTTTCTTGTTGCGGATTACCTGAATTTAAGGCCTTGATAGGATAGCTGCTTAAGCGTTCATCGTCACTTGCATAACTCGCATACTGGGTAGTGTGAATAGACATTATTAGTTTACCGACGGCGACACGCTGGTAAACGGGATCGGTGACCATAGGCATCGGCTCCCCAAACTCTTTTGCTCTTACTTTTGCTGGGTGGGGAATAACGATTTTGCTACCTAATTTGCGCCGATCCGCGTAAATGACCATATAACGGACATTTTTAGTATCAAAATTTGCGACTAACTGGCTTGGCTTAGTTAGATCAGCCGATTGTGTTTTAAATTTACTATAAGTGACTTTTTCAACAACCTCATAGTTTTTATTTAATAGCAACACATTAGGGCTGAATACTTGGCCATTTTGCATCACCGACTTTATTGTGACATGCGCTGATTCTGTTCGAGGGCTAAATACAAAACTTTTCGAATAACTACTCCCTTCGTCAAAGTTAAAGACGGCTGAGTGGTTATCCAAAGAAACATTCAGTGCTTCAGTTTCTTTTAGTGGCACGAWAGAAAGCTGTTTTAGCGATTCACAGCAACTGGCATTATCCGCCGGCATTAGCGGCAACTCTTGAGTCACAGACGCAGAACAACCGGAAAGTAATATCGTCACTATGGCGACACTTAAATATTTAATACTCATTTTATTTTTACAACAAAAATTCATTATATAGACCTCTAAAAAAGGCGACCAATAGGGTCGCCTTAATCTAAATAGTGATTGCTGAGTGATTAGAACCAGATTTCTGCTTCAATACCAACTCTTGTCTCATCACCCTCGGCATCTTTGCTCCAGTTATACGTATCTTCACTTGAGCTCATGTAGGTGACAAACGGTTTGATTTGTGGGCGCCCCCAGTAGTCGGCATTAGCTGTAAATACAGGAGCAAATGTTGCGGTGAAGAAGCTTGTATCCGCATCTTCCCTTCCCCATGTTCCATCTTCCCCCAAGCTCTCAACTGCGTAAGTTAATATAGTTTCGAAACGCAAATTCTCATTGACTTTGTAAGATGGAGTGGCTCCAAAGAAGAACCTCTGAACGCCATCTTTGGAGCCCCAAACAGATTCTGTTTTGTCGTTGTACAGCTTCCAGTAAACAACCTCTGTGCCAAGCTGCAAGTTATCTGAAACATTAGCTACACCGTAGGAAGTAAAGAATAGAGATTCATCATCTTTGCCCCAGCCATCAACCCACTGACCGAAGTTTAAGCCTTTTGTACTAGCTATTCCTTTACCATACGTTAGCGCTGTTGTAGTCCAACCATCAAAGCCGTAATAGTCACGAGAATACGTAATACCTAGACCCAGTCCATCTTCTGCTGTTTGGTCTTCGTCAACATTTTCTCGCGACATAAATTTAATATCGAAATCAAAACGTCCGTCGAGGGCTTCAAAACCAGAATAATAGAGGTCTAAAGATGTCAACGTAGTGCTACTGTCGTTATCATCAGTTTTATCCTTTTTAGATTCGAAGCTATCACCTGGGTCGACAGAGACTAAAGCAACACCCATGTTTTCGTACTGGATACCACCACCTACACCAGATGATTGCTTCCAATATTCTTTTGTAATTATGCCTGCTTGACGGTTCAAGTAGCGTTTACCAGCCCAAATGCTCGTTCCTTCAGCGAAGTAAGGTAGGTCACCTAACTCAACATACGCTTCTTTAAATTCAAGCTGTCCTGATTCACCAAATCCTTCGCTACCGGAAGAGGATGTATAGAAGCCTCGGCCACTACCTTCATTATTACCATACTCGGTTTTTACTACGTACTTGGACCAAGCTCCATTATCATAATTGTCACCGCGAGTTACCGTGAATTCAACTTGATTTGGATTCCCTGAAAAAGAGGCACCTGCGGCACGATAGTCACGACGATGTGTATATGATTCATCTAAATCCAAAGATTGACCAACATTATATAGCAAATGACCATACCCATTTACTTGCCAACCTTGTTCAACTTTGTCTTCAGCTAAAGCAGAACCCGCTGCGAAAGAAGCTGCAACAGCCGCCGCAATTAAACTTACTTTTCTCATACCTTACTCCATAATGCGCCTTTTTTACGTGTCTCTTCACACCGGCAGTGGGTAGTGGAAAAAGACAGTGTATCCAAGGCTTAGCTTTCTTCGTTATCCTGGAATTATCCTATCCCTGAGCGGTCATTTTGGCGTCATCCGGCCGTGCGATTTCAGGGGGAGGAGGAGAAAGGATGAGTGAGAGCCAATTATCTAAACTTGTCGAGCTGAGTCACTGAACGAGGGCGTAATTGGTAATTATTTTTCGCTAAACAGGCCTACAAAACGTCGACATGATCACTATTAATAGATTTATTCTTAAAGGCATGAAACTTAATTACATACTGGGCAATCATCATAAATGTGACATCAGATTGAATTGTTTATGATTAAAAGCTCTAATGGTAGCGAGTCTAATTTAATGGTGTTATTTATGTCGATTTGTTTTCCTGCTCCTTATTCATTAGGGGCTCAGTTATACGGCTCAGGTTGTCGATTTACTTTGTACGCACCAGACCAGGACTGCGTGCATTTATTGTTGTGGCATCAAGGGCACCAACCTCAGCGGCTCGCCATGCGCGAATACAAACGTGGTTATTGGACAAAAGAGGTCGCTGATGTGGTTGCAGGGCAAGATTACAGTTTTGAAATCTCACATAATGGCCAAACATGGTGCGTGGCCGATCCGTATGCGCAAGCGGTGATTGGCCCTTTAAGCTATCAGCCTCCTTATACACCATCGCAAAGTACATTACTGGCGCGCTGCCAAGTTGTGGATCATGCGCCATTTGATTGGCAAGGCGTGTCATCCCCTCAGCGTCCAATGTGCGACACTGTGATTTTTGAAACTCATGTTAAAGGGCTGACTCAGCAGTACCCGGATGTGGAGCCGGCGGAAAAAGGGCGTTACTTGGGTTTAATCTCACCAGCGATGTTGGCGTTTTACCAAAAACATCACATTAATTGCCTGCAACTGCTTCCTATCACCGCCTGCTTACCCGAGCCGCATTTACTCAGCCAGCAAAAAACCAATTATTGGGGCTATAACCCTTATGTTTGGATGGCCCCGGATCCGCGTTATGCCGAAAAGGACGCGGTTAATGAGTTGAAAACAGCAATACGCGAGCTACATCGTCACGACATTGAGGTGATTTTAGACGTGGTGTTTAATCATACCGCGGAAGGTGGCGACGGTGGACCCATACTGCATTTTAAAGCGATCGACCAGGGAATGTATCTCCAGGATAACCAACAGCTGCGCAATTATACCGGTTGTGGCAATACCCTTGATTTACGCCATCCTGCCGCGCTAAAACTGGTGCTCGATACCTTGCGTATGTGGGTCACCCACTATCATGTGGATGGGTTTCGATTCGATCTCGCCGCCACTGTGGGGCGAGACGGTGAGGCTTTTCATCCACATAGTGCCTTTTTCCACGCTATTGCCCAAGATCCGATCCTTTCTACCGTCAAACTGATTGCTGAACCCTGGGATATTGGCCCCAATGGTTACCAGTTAGGCCAGTTCCCTGCAAATTGGGCCGAGTGTAACGATAAAATCCGCGATACCACCCGCAGTGTATGGCGTGGCGATCCAGGCAAGTTACAAGATTTTGCTACTCGTCTTATGGGATCGCGTGACTTTTTCAGTGCCAGCCACTGGCCCGATCATTTGCCGATTAACTATGTCACCTATCATGACGGTTTTACCCTGCAAGATATGGTCAGTTACGCCAAACGACATAACCACGCGAACGGTGAGAATAATCGAGATGGTCACGGTGACAACCGCTCTGCGAACTATGGCATCGAAGGACCGACAGACGATCCCACAATCATGACTGTTAGGGAGCAGCAAAAGCGTAATATGATCGCGAGTATTTTGTTCTCATTGGGCACCCCGCATATTCTGACCGCGGATCTCATCAGTCACTCGCAACAAGGCAATAACAATGCCTATTGCCAAGATAACCCCACGAGTTGGCTAAACTGGCAAACGCAGAATCACGCTTGGTCAAATTGGTTTGCTACCATGATTGCGCGTCGCAACGCTATTGTGCCGCGCTTTATTGATGCATTGAGTGGCACACAGCGCCATTTAAATCAGATTGCGTGGCGCCATTCGAATGGCGATCCGATTCAAGATCACCAATGGCCAAACCTGCAAGCGCTCAGCTGTCAGATCACGCTCGGCGCGCATCACCCTGACGCGGGTCAATCAATGCTTATAGCCATTAATAGCAGCGACACCGCCCAAGCGTTACGGCTACCGAGTGATCACCAATGGCGCATTGTCTGTGATACGGCGACCGATGAGACGACTGTCACTGCACCAGAAGCATTCCAACGCTTGGCAGCAAAGAGCTTTTTAGTCTGTATTGACGGTGATTGGCTTTAGCCTAATATCCCCCGCATCAAAAAAGGCAGCTGTTATCAGCTGCCTTTTACGTGGTTCTTAACAATCAATAGTGGGTTGAGGGTTACCCTTTCACGCCACCTGCGGTCAAACCACCCACTAACCAACGTTGCGCTAGCAAGAAGACACCGGTAATCGGTACAGCTGACAGCACGGCTGCCGCCGCGAAGTCGCCCCACAGGTAATTTTGCGGATACAAGTACTGCTGCATCCCTACCGCCAAGGTATAAGAGTCGACATCCGATAACAGAATCGAAGCCACCGGTACCTCACCCACGGCCATAATAAATGCCAGAATAAAGACCACCGCCAAGATTGGTACTGAGAGCGGAAGTAGTACCAGCCTAAAGGCTTGCCATGGCGTGGCCCCATCCAAAGCCGCAGCCTCTTCGAGGGAGCCGTCAATGCTTTCAAAGTACCCTTTAATGGTCCAGACGTGCAACGCAATCCCGCCTAAATAGGCAAAGATCAAGCCGCCATGAGTGTTGAGCCCTAAAAATGGAATGTACTGACCTAACTTATCAAACAAGGCGTAGATAGCCACCAATGCCAGCACTGCCGGGAACATTTGGAAGATCATCATTGCATCGAGGATAGTCTGCTTACCTTTAAACCGCATACGGGCAAAGGCGTATGCCGAGGTGGTAGACAGCACTACAATAAATAACGAAGTAATGCCTGCAACCTTCACCGAGTTCCATAACCACAATAAGACGGGGAATGGTGGAGGAGTGACTGTGCCATCCGGATTAGTCACCGAGAAACCCAGTGCTAACTTCCAGTGCTCCAGTGACGGATTTTTCGGGATCAAACTCCCGGTAGCAAAATTACCCTCACGGAAGGAAATCGCAATAATCATTAACAGCGGGAATAAAATCAGCGCCAAAAATAAGCACAGGCCGATATGGGTTGCCCAGACGCGATATTTTAAGGATTTACCTTGTACCATTGCCATATTAAATATCCTTACTGCGTGTTTTTATGTGCCAAGCGCAGATTCACCAGAGCTAAAGCGCCAACTAAAATGAAAATCAGCGTCGCAATCGCACTCGCCAAACCAAAATCCTGACCGCCACTGCCTTCAAACGCAATTCGGTAGGTGTAACTGACCAGCAAGTCGGTATAACCGGCCGGTTCAGATGTACCAATTCGACTCGGTCCACCCTCTGTCAGCAACATAATCATCACAAAGTTATTGAAGTTAAACGCAAAGGCTGCAATCAGCAGAGGCGTGAGAGGCTTGATCATCATCGGCAATGTGATGCGGGTAAAGTTTTGGATGAAATTCGCGCCGTCAATGGCCGATGCCTCATAGAGATCATCCGGAATGGCCTTAAGCAAGCCCATACAAAGAATCATCATATAAGGAAAGCCCAGCCAAGTATTGACCGTTATCACCATACTTCTGGCCATTACAGGATCTGAGAACCAATTAGGACTGATCCCAAACAGAGCCTCTAATACCATGTTGATTTCACCGAAGCTTTGATTATATAAACCGCGGAAAATCAAAATAGAAATAAACGCTGGCACCGCATAAGGCAGAATAAGGAGGAGACGATAAATAGACTTACCCCTCAACTCTTCCCACTGCACAAGGCTGGCAAGAGTCAAACCAATAATAAGTGAAAAGCCTACCGATAAAACAGAAAAGACAATCGTCCAAATAAAGATGCCAATAAAGGGTTCTTTAATCCCATCATCCGTCCATACACGCTCAAAGTTATCGGTACCAATTTGGACGATATACCCTGGTGAAATGGTATCGCCAACAAATTCGCCGGCATCGTTAACCGCTTGGTAATAACCGATTTCATCATTTGGCTTGAGTGTTTCACCGGTTTGGTTGTTGATCAGTGTACGACCATCATCTTGCAGGCTGTAAAGCGGTTGAATGGCAGCAAACGTCCTTAAACCGCTCATCCGAATGATTTGATCATCGCTGCGTTTAAGTTCGAGAGCGCTGAGTGCGTCTCGATTTTGGATCACCGCTCGTAATGTCGCTTTTTCGCCCGAGATACTGTCGACTGGCGTTAACGCCAGTGTTTGGGCCGAGAGGGTTGCAAACTCAAACGGTTTGGTGGCGTAACGAGCCTCCGGCATCTCCACCACAAGACGCGCGCCTTTATCCGTTTGGTAAAGAGAAAACGGATAGCTATCACCACCTTGGAAGGTTCGCTCTAGCAATACCGACTGAGCGCGTTCGAAAGATAACTGGTTGGAGGCACTATAATTGGTAAGTGAAAGCCCCACGGTGTATACCAATGGGAAAATGATGAAAAGAATCATTCCCGCGATACCTGGATAAATGTATCGGTGGGCATATGTCTTTTTACTACCAAAAATGTACAGCGCTAACGCGGTTAACACCACGGTTAACAGGGCAAAAGCAGTTTCACCACGCGAATACATTAAAACGGTGGCATAACCGTTAATAATAGCCACAGAGGCCAGCAGCGCCCATTTGATGAACGCTTTTGTGCTGCTGGGCAAAGAAGAGCCTGACGTTGTCATAGCTTGAGAACCTTGGACTGACTGCATAAGGAACGCTACTCACTTAATTCTGAAGTGTGCAGGGAGGACGCATCCCCCCTGCAGATAGAGCTTATTTAACCATTTGTTTTTCTGCGTCGTTAAGAGCAGCTTCAACGCTTTGACGGTCATCAACCACGTTGATAATTGCGTTTTTGGCTGCCGCCCAGAACGCGTTCATTTGCGGAATGTTTGGCATTACCTCGCCATGCTTAGCGTTTTCCATGGTTGCCGCAATGCGCGGATCTTTAGCAAGTTCCGCTTGATAAGCATTTAACGCCACCGCACCCAGAGGCTTATCCGCATTCACAGTTGATAGGCCTTCATTGGTCAGCAAATAGTTTTCAATAAACTCGACGGCGAGTGCCTTGTTTGGTGACGCGGTGCTAATACCGGCACTTAACACGCCAACAAAGGGCTTAGAGGCTTCACCTTGGAAAGTTGGTAAGGTAGCCACACCATAATTAATGCCTGACTTCTCAACGTTCCCCCACGACCATGGGCCATTGATGGTCATCGCTGTGTCACCCTTGTTAAACGCAGCTTCAGAAACGGAATAATCCATATCAGAAGAAATCACGCCATCTTTGACCATCTGCTTCATGAAGTTCAGTGCATCGTGAACCCCTTTATTATTGATGCCCGCATCTTTGACATCATAACCCGTTGCGGTTTGTTTAAACGCATAGCCGCCATCAGCCGCCATTAGTGGCCAAGTAAAGTAGGGTTCTTTTAAGTTCCACATGATGGCCGATTTGCCTTGCTCTTTGAGCTTGGCATCTATCGCAACCACGTCTTGCCACGTTTCTGGCGGGTTAGGGACAAGATCTTTGTTGTAGATAAGAGACAGTGACTCCACGGCCACCGGATAACCGACGTATTTGCCTTTGTATTTGACCGCATCCCAAGCAAAATCGACCATGCCGTCTTTTAAACGATCCGACGGACGGATTTCTGTCAATAAGCCTGACTCGGCATAGCCGCCAAAGCGATCGTGCGCCCAAAATACGATGTCTGGACCATCGCCCGTTGAAGCAGTTTGCGGGAACTTGTCTTGCAGGCCATCAGGGTGAACCACGGTTACAGGAATGCCCGTGTCTTGTTCAAAACGGTCACCCACTTCGGCAAGGCCGTTATAACCTTTGTCACCATTAATCCAAATGGTCAGCTGGCCTTCTTCGATATTCGCATTTGCACCAAATGAGCCAAGTGCAATCAGGGTACCGAGGGCAACAGCACTAAGTGATTTATTCATCTTTCTATCCTTCTTCTACTGAGGTGTAGCACGATTCCATGGAGGATGAGCTGTGTTTCAGGCTCTATCATGGGTAATTCCTCTTCATTCCTCATCATCCTGGTCTCTACGCCCTACACCTATGCGAGCGAATTCGTGATCCATATCGCTCGTCACTAATGATGCGGCTCACAAAAATAAACTGAACGTGATCAAGTTCAACTAATTAACTCAGATTTTTGTGAAGTACGCCCTCAAATTATTTTAGGTAGGAGAAAATCCTCCTCCCCGCCTACTCCCCCTGTAATAATTGATGATAGGAGGATGCAGGGCTAGCGCAGATAAGACACACTGAGTCTCATCAAAAAAGCATGAGTGGTATTTTCCCTAGTGTGGCTAATTAATCATCAACGAACGTTAAACAAAAGCGGTAACGCTTATAACGACCCACATTGATAACATAACCACGTATCATGCAAATTGAGCCGAATTAATGAAAAGCGATTGAGGGCGAGCGACATGGCAAGTGTCACGTTTAAAAACGTTTGTAAAGCGTATGACAACGATGTAATGATTTCTAAAAACGTTGACCTAGAGATTAAAGATGGCGAATTTGTCGTCTTTGTCGGTCCTTCTGGTTGCGGTAAATCCACCTTATTGCGCTGCGTTGCCGGGTTGGAAGATATTACGTCGGGCGACCTTTACATTGATGATCAGCGAGTAAATGATATTGAGCCATCTAAACGTGGCGTCGGCATGGTGTTCCAATCCTATGCTCTTTATCCCCACTTAAACCTCTACGACAATATGTCATTTGGTTTAAAGCTGGCAAAAGCCAATAAGGCTGAGGTAGATAAACGCGTGCATCAAGCGGCGGAGATTTTGCAACTTGGTCACTTATTAGATAGACAACCAAAATCCCTGTCGGGCGGCCAACGTCAGCGCGTCGCCATTGGCCGCACCCTGGTGTCTCAACCACAGGTTTTTCTACTTGATGAACCCTTATCGAATCTCGATGCCGGGTTACGGGTGCAGATGCGTGCACAAATCACCAAGTTACAACGTCAGCTTGGCTGTACCATGATTTATGTGACACACGATCAGATCGAAGCCATGACCATGGCCGATAAAATTGTGGTGCTAGATGAGGGCCGTGTCGCGCAAGTGGGCAAACCGCTTGAGCTATACCACTACCCACAAAACCGCTTTGTGGCCTCGTTTATTGGCTCACCAAAAATGAATTTCATGAGCGTATTCATCGCAGATGTTGAGCCGACTCGGGTCAAAGTGCAGCTAAGTGAGGGGGCTAGTTTCTGGATACCGGTCGATGGCAAAACCGTCACCCGCGGTGATCGTATGTCGCTAGGCATTCGCCCAGAGCACTTAATCGCCGCCAAAGACGGTGATGCCAAAATCGAAGGAGACGCGACCATCGTTGAGAAGTTGGGTAACGAGACGCAAATTTATCTCAACCTAGAAAGTGCCGATGCAGATGTGATCTATCGTCAACTCGATACGGTTGAGATTGAGCCCGGCGAGAAGTACGCAATTGGTATTCCCGCTCACCGCTGTCACTTGTTCCACAGCGACGGCCGCGCGTGCAAGCGTCTACACCGTGAAAACGGCGTGACCTTCGTTGACGAAGAAGATGCGGCATAAAATGGCGCCTTAAAGATAATGATTAGGCCGCATACGCGGCCTTTTTTGATGGATTCAACCTAGAACAAGGCGGTAAACGGTACAGTGAACATCGCGGTGCAGTCTGCGCGAGGCGACAAATAAAAACGCACCAAGAATTAACTTGGTGCGTTCCTCGTTGGGTCGTCTAGCGTGGTTTGAAGTTGTTCACCCTTGCCAGCGATAAAAAACCGTGGCTAACGGTGGCAAATTGAGCGTCAGTGATTGGGGTTGCTCATGTGCTGATATTTTATCCGTACTCACTACTTGGTAAACCGGATAGCCACTGCCCCAAAATGCCTCATCATCGGAGTTTAATACCAGTTGGTAGTCGCCACTCATCGGTACACCTAGGTGAAAACCATCACGTGGTACAGGCGTGAAATTACTCACCACCAGCACTCGCGAGCCATCATCGCCCAACCGCTCATGGGCCATGATACTGATATCTGCCGCATCTTTAACTCGCCATTCAAATCCTGTCGGATCGCAATCGAGTCGGTACAATGCTGGCGTCGACACATAAAGATCATTGAGGGCTTTCACCAGAGCCTGAACACCTTGGTGGCGTTCATACTGCAACCAGTGCCACTCAAGTTGACTATCGTGATCCCACTCTGCTGTTTGACCAATTTCCGCCCCCATAAAATTCAGTTTTTTTCCGGGTTGACCATACATATAGCTCAAATAGGCGCGTAAATTAGCCGTTTGTTGCCACTCATCGCCAGGCATTTTGCCCATCAGAGAGCCTTTACCATAGACCACTTCGTCATGCGATAGCGGTAACACATAGTTCTCACTAAACGCATAAACTAATGGGAAGGTCAGCGTATCGTGATGATAGCGTCGATGCACCGGTTCTTCACGAATATAAGTCAAGCTATCGTGCATCCAGCCCATATTCCATTTGAATCCGAACCCAAGCCCTCCCATATACGTGGGCGCAGACACGCCAGGAAATGTGGTGGACTCTTCAGCAATCGTCATCGCATTGGGAAAATAGTGATAAACCGACTCGTTCACCCATTTTAGTGTCGCAATCGCGTCGTAATTCTCGTTTCCACCGTCAGCGTTGGGGAGCCATTGGTCATGCTCACGCGAATAATCGAGATAGAGCATCGACGCGACGGCATCCACGCGTAGACCATCAATGTGAAATTGATCGAGCCAATACAGCGCATTATTAACTAGAAAACGGCGCACATGATCTTTACCCATATCGTAGAGATGGCAGTGCCAATCATTATGCCAACCGCGACGCGGATCAGGATCGTGATATAAAGGCGTACCATCAAAGTACGCAAGCCCATGATCATCGGTGGGAAAATGCCCCGGCACCCAATCAAGGATCACGCCAATCCCTGCCTGATGGCATTGGTCGACAAAATACTTAAAATCATCCGGCGATCCGTAGCGGCTGGTCGGTGCAAAAAGCCCTATGGGTTGATATCCCCACGACCCATAAAAAGGGTGCTCACTGACGGGCATTAGCTCCACATGGGTATAGCCCATATCAACCAGATACGGCACTAAGCGCGCAGCAAGGTTGCGATAACCCAGCATTTGGCCATTTTCATCATGTTGCCACGAGCCAAGATGTAACTCATAAAACGACAAGGCTTGTTGATGCTTTGCGGTTATGGGTCGTTGCTGCCACTGATGATCGTTCCATTGATAAACAGACTGATCATAAGTCAGTGACGCAAACGAGGGATAAGGCTCAGCGTACGCCCCGTAAGGATCGGCTTTATGGGGTAAACCCTGTCCGTCAGGACCGGTTAAGGCGTATTTATAGCGTTGGTGTGTGCCAAGGTTGGCAATAAACCCGACCCAAAAGCCATCTTCAATGGGCGTCATCAAGGCGGTATCAGCTTGCCATTGGTTCCAATCGCCAATCACGCTAACCGATTGCGCATGAGGGGCAAAGACAATAAAACGCACGCCTTCAATAGGCTCACCGTTAACCGGCAAGGTCATAGGATGCGCACCCATGAGCTGATGCGCATAGCGAGGATTGTGCAAGGCCGCGAGATCGATGTCGTAGTGATCGGGGTGCGTATAGTATGGTGTCATCGAGGAAGAGGAATGTGACACAGAAGGCTCCTTATAGAAAAACGCTCCATCCCATGTGTGTTGGCTAGCACTAAGGATAGAGCGTGGTCGCGTGGTGATCAGGCGATCAAACGGATAGATGACTCGCGTGTAAGCGTACCCGCGAAAGATCCTTCGCCAGTTGATTTAACTCTTCGCGGCTAAACAACGTATCTAGGTTCACAGAGAGTTTACGTCGCCAGTTAGGATACTCATCAACCGTACCAGGGATATTAACTGGCTTGTCCATTTCTAACCAATCTTCAAGCTGCACACTCAACAGCGCAGATTGGCCGGCTGCGACATGCAATTGTAGTGCGCGACACAAATAGCCATCCATCGGCACATAACGCGCATCTGCCCCTACACCTTCCGGCAACATGCCATGCCAACGAACACTGTCTAAGATCCCTTGTTTCGCTTTTAAGCGATCATCAAACAACTGCTGAAGCTGTGCTTCGTCCGGATACAAGCCCAGCTCTTGACCCATTTTTAAGTCATCACAATGCCAAAATCCCCGAATAGTTGGCATATCATGAGTGGAAAGTGTTGCCATCGCTTGCTCGGTATAATGGGCCGGTGAAATAAATCCACCATCTTCTTCTGACGTTTCAAAGAAGAACACTTTATAAGAATGCACACCCGCATCGCTCAGCAACGCACCAATTTCGTCAGGCACCGTGCCTAAATCTTCACCAATCACACTGCATTGATGACGGTGTGATTCAAGTGCCAAAATAGCAAGCATGTCTTTTACTGGGTAATATAAATACGCGCCTTCGCTGGCATTTTTGCCTTTCGGGATCCACCATAAACGCAACAGACCTAGCACATGGTCAATCCTTAATGCACCACAGTGACGCATATTGGCACGCAACAGTTCAATATAAGCATGATAACCCGAAGCTTGCAGCGCTTGTGGATCAAACGGTGGTAAGCCCCAATTTTGTCCTCGCGGCCCCAACATATCGGGTGGCGCGCCAACACTGGCGTCAAGCACGAGTGGCGAGTTATCTGACCATGTTTCACTTCCCGCATCTGAAACACCCACCGCCAAGTCGCGATATAAACCGAGCGCCATACCTTGTTCTTCGGCGATCGCTTGTGCCTCTTCGATTTGGATTTGAGCAATCCACTGTAAATACATATACAGCTGGATGTCATCATGGTGCTGTTCAATAAAGGCTTGCGTCGCCGCATTCTCATAACGACGGTACTTTTCTGGAAACACCGGCCAGCCCCACATATTCTCGTCGTCTGCGCGCAAGTATTGATGCAATGCATCAAAGGTCGCTTGCTGTTTTAAGCTGTCACCACCTTGCTCAATAAAGTCTAAGAAAGCGCGGCCACGATGCGTCTGTTGCAGCAACTCCCGCTGTTTAAACTCCTCAAACAGTAACGGCAATACCGCCATCTTCAATGCGGCAACTTCACTATAATCGACCCAATGGGTATCACGTACGGCCTGTAATCGACGTTGAAACGCGGCACTGCCCACCAGTTGCTGCGCTTTGGCGCTCAATGAAAACTCTCGCACCGCGCTGACATCGATATACAAAAGATTAAGCCAGCGACGCGATGACGGGCTATAAGGACTCGCGGCTTCAGGATTGGCAGGGAAAAGCGCATGAATGGGGTTCAGACCAACAAAATCTGCCCCGCGTGACGCCAATTCACTGACCAACTGTTTGAGATCGCCAAAATCACCGATGCCCCAATTATGTGGAGTGCGTAAGGTGTAGAGCTGAATACTCGGCCCCCACATTTTTTTGTGCGCATTCAGTTCAGGTTGTTTATAGCACTGAGAAGGCGCCATAATTAACGTCATCTGATAGGGAGATTTGCGGCGCTTTCGGTTTACAAAGAGACGGTGGTAGCCCCAAGGTAGCGCGCACGGTAAGCTAAAAACGAGCGGGCCACCCTCACTGCGTTCATCGCGAATAATTTGTGACTGAAGATAACCTTCAAAGCACTCGCCCTGTTCGGTTTCCAAACGCCAACTAAAATCACTGTCTCTGGCACTGGTGCCAAGGTAAAGCGCAATTTCAACCGGTTCGTTGTCTTGCACCACCTGTACGGGGGCAAGCACATCCGTTTTATGTTTTCTCTCCGCTGATGCCAACAACGCATCATCATGACGTGTGTCATAGCCAAGTGACGTTAATAAATCATGTAAGGTACTGTCTGGCACCGCCGCTTCTGTGCCCCAAGCACTGATATAACGGTCGGCAAGGTTCGCCATGTGTGCGACTGTCTTTAATGCAGATTCTTTCATCGCTTTCTCCGAGGGGTCTGCCCCCTTCTTTTATTGGGCAATATTGTTGTCATTATTATCAGGTGGCAAGGCGAATCCCTTGCCACCTATCAGGTTGTTAACCCGTTATATTGCAATTAGCAATTAGCGTTTGATCGCTTTTAGCTGCCAAATATTATTAACATAATCACGGATGGAACGGTCAGAGCTAAACTTACCAACCAGCGCGGTGTTAAGAATGGCTTTGCGTGCCCACTGCGACATGTCTCGATAATCACGATCAATGTCATTGTGTGCGCGGACATAATCAGCAAAGTCAGCCAAACATAAGTACGGGTCACCACTTGTCATCACGCTGTCAAAGACAGGGCGCAGCAAACCAGGCTGCCCTGGCGTGAAGGTTTCATCCAATAGGCTATCTAAAGCGGCTTTTAGAAGCGGTTGATTTTGGTACGCTGTTTCGGGTTGATAGCCTTTTTGGCGTAATTCGGTGACCCCATCAACATCTAAGCCGAAGATATAGATATTATCGTCACCCACTTCTTCACGGATCTCGACGTTAGCGCCATCCATGGTACCAATGGTCAAGGCACCGTTAAGGGCCATTTTCATATTACCCGTACCCGACGCTTCTTTACCGGCCATAGAAATCTGCTCAGACACATCGGCGGCTGGAATGATAATTTCTGCCATGCTTACGCGGTAGTCTGGAATAAACACCACTTTAAGCTTATCGCCAACGCGTGGATCGTTATTGATCGTTTCGGCCACCTTGTTGATAGCGAAAATGATCGATTTTGCCAGTTCATAACCTGGGGCTGCTTTGGCAGCAAAAAAGACCACTCGTGGCGCCATGTCAAAGTTTGGCTCGTTGAGCAAGCGCTGATAGAGCGAAATCACATGCAATAGATTCAAGTGCTGACGCTTATATTCGTGTAGACGCTTGATCTGAACATCGAAAATCGCATCGGTGTTAAGCGTGATATCGAGGTTGGATTTTACCCAGTCAGCAAGGCGCTGTTTATTGCGCTTCTTGACCGCCATAAAGGTTTTCTGAAAATCAGCGTCGTCAGCATATTGTGCAATCTGCTCGAGTTGCTCAAGCTGTGCTGGCCACTGCTCGCCAATTTTTTCACTGATCAAGTTTGATAAATCAGGATTACAGAATTTCAACCAACGACGCGGTGTAATGCCGTTTGTCACATTTTGAATGCGACCTGGATAAAGCGCATCAAACTCAGGGAATAAATCACGTTTAACCAACTGTGAGTGCAAGGCCGCGACACCGTTGACAGCATAAGAGCCAATCACACACAGATTCGCCATGCGCACCATGCGCTCACCTTGATCATCGATCACGGATAACACTTGCTGTTTGCGCACATCACCAGGCCACTTTTGCTCCACGTCTTGTAAGAAACGATAGTTGATCTCGAAAATGATCTCCATATGGCGAGGAAGAAGCTCTGCCATGAGCGATTCACTCCACGTTTCAAGCGCTTCAGGTAATAACGTATGATTCGTGTAAGCGAAGGTACGGCTAGCAATGGCCCACGCTTCATCCCAACCTAAGCGATAATCATCTAGCAACACACGCATCAGTTCCGGAATGGCGATCGTTGGGTGAGTATCGTTAAGCTGAATGGTTTCATACTCCGGCAACGCCGCCAGCGCATGGCCGGCTTCCAAGTGACGGCGAAGAATGTCACCCACTGAGGCGGCGCTATGGAAGTACTGCTGCATTAAACGCAGCGTCTTGCCCGAATCATGGTTATCGTTGGGGTAAAGGACTTTAGTCAGGTTACCCGCATCAATATCTGCTTGCTGCGCATGGGTGTACTCGCCCGCATTAAAAGCATCAAGCGCGAACGGTGTCAGTGCTCGACCTTCCCACAAACGCAATGGATAAACGGTGTTACTTTGGTAACCGACAATGGGTAAGTCCCAAGGCATTGCCTGGATTTTCAAGCTTGGCACCCATTGACGATAGGTATGCCCCGCTTCCTCAACAACCTCAACATGGCCATAGAAACCAATGGTTTGAGTCAGGTCCGGACGGACGACTTCCCAAGGGTAGCCTTCTGGCTCACGCCATGCATCAGGCGCTTCTTGCTGCGCCCCTTGATCGAAAGATTGGCGGAAAAGGCCATACTCGTAGTGTAAGCCATAGCCAACTGCTGGATATTGCTGTGCCGCAAGTGAATCCATAAAACAAGCAGCGAGACGCCCAAGCCCACCGTTGCCGAGTGACGGGTCACGCTCTTGCTCTAATAAGTCGGTAAGACCCAGGCCGAGTTCACCAACGGCCTCAGCAATCACATCGTATAAACCCATGCTAATCAGGTTGTTGCCCGTCAAACGGCCAATGAGAAATTCAAGAGATAAATAGTTAACGCTTTTTGCCTGTTTGATCGCTTGATCGTTTTCAGTCGCCACCAAGTCGCCTGTTGTGTGCTCAGCCAATGCACGCCCTAAGGCAAGGTACCAATCGCGTTGTTGAGCGGTTTCAGGTGCGTGACCTAGCTGGGTCAAGTGTTGGACCATGCTGATTTTAAACGCACTTTTATCAAAGGCATGTTGCTGTTTTGGGGTCATGTCATAACTCTCAATAATGGAATGAAACCTTGATGGCTATTCATCCTGCCCAACTCGAGAGTAACAAACATCCTCCCACTCACAGTGACGGAAAGGAGGAGATAGCAGGGCGTAGAGAGCTGTGTCACACACCAACAGTGAGCCGCCTCTCATCAATCCTAGCATCCACATACAAGCCAGTGATCAACATCACGTTATGGGACAAAAAGCATTCGAAAAGCAGCATGAAAAGTAAGAAATCACTTTTGTTATTTTTGTGCGCCAGCGCAAATTCTATATTTTCCAGGACACATAAATGTACAAAGCTATTTTAAAGGATAGCGAAAACAAAAAACTATTGTGATATAAATCACAAATATAGGGCGTAGATGCACCATTCTAGAGCAATCAACACAAGAGTGGAGAGAGATCATAGTTTGCTATCTAGGAGTCGCATAGACTCCAAGGAGGATAAAGCAGTGTCGCGCTGAGGGGCCGGCACCGTATTTGAGGTTAAGGACAGTGTGTTATGTGGATCCCATCAAAACTTACTCGACCAGGTCGGCTTTATAACGCCATATTGCGCCCTCGGGTGCTCGATATGCTACAACAAGCGCCTCACTATAAATTAGTGATGTTCCGCTCCCCCGCCGGCTATGGCAAAACAACCATGGCCGCACAATGGCTGGCTGATCAGTCCCATGTTGGCTGGTTTAGTATTGATGACAGTGACAATGATAGCTTCCGCTTTATTAACTACTTGTTACAAGCCCTGCATCAAGCCACGCAAGAAGGCTGCGCAAACACCATTAAGCTTGCTGAGAAGCGCCAATTCTCATCGCTTCGTGCACTTTTATCCGATGTGTTTGCCGAGTTAGCGAATTTTCATGCCACCAGCTATCTGGTATTGGATGATTATCAGCTTATTGATAACGAAGAAATCCATGAAGCCATGCGTTTTTTCATCAAGCACATGCCGGATAACCTCACTTTGGTCGTCACTTCACGAGCCAACCCGCCATTGGGCACCGCGAACTTGCGTGTTCGTGACTTAATGATCGAAATCGGGAACGAATTACTCGCCTTTGATAACGAAGAGACCACCCGCTTTTTTAATCAACGCGTGGCCGATGGGGTCGATGAGTCAACCGCCAATGCCTTGTGTACCTACGTTGAAGGTTGGCCGTCAGCATTGCAACTGATTGCGATTCAAGCACAGCACCAAAAGCGTACGCTCATGCAAAGCGCGGCCTCGTGTGCCAGCTTTAACCATGCCCACCTTTGGGACTATTTAGCGGAAGAAGTGTTTGATTTACTTGATACTGAAACCCGTCAGTTCCTGATGAAAGTGTCGGTATTGGAAATGTTCAACGATGAATTAGTCTATGCCTTAACGGAGCGCGGCGACGCGTTGGGGATGCTGGAGTCTCTGAACCGCTACGGTTTATTTATTTATCCACTCGAAGGCGACAACAACTGGTTCCGTTTTCACCATTTATTTGCTGAATTTCTCGCCCATGAGCGCCAGGCTCGGATCCCACAGCAGCAACAAACACTGCATCGGCAAGCGGCCTTAGCTTGGCTCAAGCTTGAATCGCCACATCAAGCACTGCGCCACGCACGTTATGGCGAGGATGATGCCCTGTTGGCAGATATTCTGAATCAATATGGTTGGCGGATGTTTAACCGTGGGGAGCTGTCGACCCTCGAAGCGGCTATCAGCAAGCTAAATAACGAGTACTTGTACCAGTATCCGAGTTTAAGCCTACTTCGAGCTTGGCTTGCACAAAGCCAGCATCGCTATCATGAAGTGGGTGAGCTATTAGCAAGTGCAGAAAAAGCCTATCAAGCTCGCGAAATACCGCTCGACATTGATTATCAAGGCAATGCCAATGCGCTACTTGCACAGGTGGCAATTAATGCTAACGACCCAGAGCGGGCCATGCGCCTGGCTGAAAAAGCACTTGAGCAACTAGATAGCGCGAATTACCGTGGCCGTATTGTCGCGACATCTGTCGTTGGCGAGGTGAACCATGTGCTCGGCGAGCTCGATCGTGCCTTATCGATGATGCAACAAACCGAAAAACTCGCTCGCCAGCACCAAGTGTATCACCAGGCACTTTGGGCAATTTTACAACAAAGTGAAATTCTCCTGGCACAAGGCTATGTGCAAGCGGCATTTGAACTGCTCGACAGTGCCGATCAACTCATTGAAGATCAGCAATTACACCAAGTTCCTTTACATGAATTTGCTTTACGCCTTCGCGCACAAATTCTTTGGTGTTGGAACCGTTTAGACGAAGCCGAAGCCTGTGCCTACAAGGGGCTCCAAGTGCTAGAGAATCAGCCCCCGAGCATGCATTTACACAGTTATTCCATGCTCGCCCGCGTCGCTGTTAGCCGCGGTGAACTCGACAAAGCTGCCAAGCACATTGAGCATATTGAGCATCTATTACGTGAGTCGGTTTATCATGTCGATTGGACCGCTAACGCGTCTTTATCGTTGTTACTCTATTGGCAAGCCAAACACGAACTTCCTCATACGGAGGAGTGGCTGCATCAAGCCGTTCGCCCCGCGTCGGCCTGTAATCACTTTAGCCAGCTTCAATGGCGTAATATCGCCCGGGCGCACCTCCATCTAGGTCAGTATGATCAGGCTCGCCAAGCCATTGATTTTCTCCGTCGCGAGGCGAACCAAGCCAATCTCGTGACAGATAAGAACAGAAATCTTATCGTGGAAGCGGTGCTCGCCAGTAAAGAGCATGAAACCGAGTATGCGAAAACGCAGCTTCAAGAAGCGCTTATACTCACCAATCAGACGGGTATGATGGGTAACTTTTTAATTGAGGGTGACGCTATCTCATCGCTGTTGCATGCATTGATCGAACAACAAGCGCTTGGCGCGTTAGAACGTCATCGTGCACAACAGTTACTGAAAGAAATCGCCAGCCATCAACGCTCTCGCTCAACCCACTTTGATGAAGCCTTTGTCGAAAAACTGGTGAAGCATCCAAACGTTCCTGAGTTAGTACGAACCAGCTCATTGACCCAGCGGGAGTGGCAGGTGCTGGGCTTGATTTATTCAGGATTCAGTAACGAGCAAATTGCTCATGAACTGGATGTCGCCGGGACAACCATTAAAACCCACATCCGTAACCTTTATCAAAAACTCAACATTGCCAATCGCAAAGAAGCGGTCGTCACCGCCGAAAACCTCTTGCAACTGATGGGCAATTAACCTCGCACCACTACGCCCTCAGAGGTTTCTGGGGGCATTCTATGCGCTCTATTGTATAATTTTCATTCACCCCAAAAACTAAAAAAACAGCACCAGAAGATATGAAGTTGTTTAGTTTTCGATTTTGTGTGACCAAAACCAACCTTTTTTTAAAAAATATTGATTGGAGTCTCATTTCTTGTTTTAATCACTTTCGTTAATTAGCCCGGCATTTAGTTTAAGTTGGCATAAGCTTTGTCTAGAAAAAGAATTCATATTGTGCTTTGCACGCTAGCATTGGCCGTCGTAACAGTATGTTTCAATAGCCATGCATCATCACAAGTCGAAGTAAAAAAAAGTTCCATAATGAAGGCTTCATCATCCTCTGTTTGGCTAGGACTACTTCATTACAATAATAAAGAGTCAAGCGAAATAATGTCATCTGATTTTTTCATTCATGACCAAGGATCAATTATCCCTAGTTCTGAGATGTCTGCAACGGTTAATGCCTTCTTTAACAGCCCAAAACAACAGTGTCGATTTCCTGCTCGAAAAATATTTATTGAAAAAGAACTGGAAATAAACTTTCCTCATGTAAACTGTGAAAAATTTAACGCTTATAAAAATGGGCTTGAGGCAAAAAGCATCAGCCTTGTTTATGCGTCTGGTTATCTTGGCAATCCAGCATCAATGTATGGCCACTTACTTCTGAAAATAAACAAAGAAAATCAACATGACTTGCTAGACAACACGTTTAGTTATGGTGCACGTGTTCCAGATAGCGACAACAAATTAGAATACATATTAAAAGGTATCTTTGGCGGCTACCAAGGCTTTTACTCCAATCAAAAATATCATCACCAAAGTCTAACCTATAATGAGTCAGAGCTGCGTGATCTTTGGGAGTATCGATTAAACGTAAGTGACGAATCGATAGATTTTATCATAGCTCACCTTTGGGAAATGCAAGAAGTTGGGATGACTTATTACTTTTTCCGCGAAAACTGTGCCTATCAACTAGCTCAACTAATCGGAATGGAGAGCAATCTTAATTTAAACCGCTTAAAAAAACCTTGGGTTATGCCTTATGATATTATTAAGAATGCAAAAAAAACAGGCCTCATAGAAAAAACCTTTTATCATGAATCGAGACAGGAAGCGCTTTATAACAAGTACGATCAATTGATAGCAGACGAAAAAATCATCGTTCACGATATAATCGAGAATGGAGACACTAAACGTTTAGATTACCTCTCTGAAAAATCAGCTAAACGAGTTATAGAAACGCTTTACGATTATTACTCATACATTTCGAATAAGAATGACGGGCTAACACCTAACCAGAAAAAAATAAGACAGTCATTGATTCATAAACGCTTTATACTAAAATCAGGCGCCAGTAAGTGGCAAGACAGAGCTCCAACGTCACCAGAAGGTGCAACACCCAGCACCTTACTGCAATTAGCTGTTTTTAACAATAATAAATTAGGATCAGGTCAAGAAATAAGATTTAGAGCCAGCTACTATGACTGGTTGAATATTAATTCGGCGCGAATACCTTTTTCATCACTTGAGTCTGGTGATATTCGCTTTCGATACTACAACCAGGAAAAAAGCTGGAGATTGGAACAGCTTTCTCTTTTTGATATAAAGAGTTTAAATGCATCCGAAACAGGTCTGCCAGAAGATAATGAATATGCCTGGCGTCTTGCAATGGGATACGGTAGTGTCGAAAATAGTTGTCAATCTTGTATGACTGGTTACCTCGAAGGCTTTTGGGGTGAAAGTAAAAGAATTACCACTAATTCAGCAGCGTATGTTGCCCTTGGGGCAAACGTTCAAGAATATAGTGAGAGCAATTCATGGTTCTCGCTAGGGCCTGAGGTTGGCTGGATATGGAATCCATCTAGCACTTGGGCATCGTCGCTAACTTTGGCTCACCATCGCTTTATTGATGATATTGACACACATATTCATCATATAAAATTTGACGCGCGCTACAGTATTAACCAGTCATGGGATGTTAGAAGCGCTTACTCTTTTGATGGTGACTCAGAGTATTCACTTAAACTTTCTTACTATTGGTAGATAAAATGAAAAAGTTAATGATTTCTGCTGTTGCAGCTGCAACTCTTTTTGCTGGTAATGTTTCTGCACAACAAGAAACAATTAACCCTTGGAAACACTGTGGTATTGGTGCAATGATTTTTGACAATAACGGAGCTGCTGCTGCTATTTCTAATATTATCTGGGATCTAGGTACAACGGCGGTATCGTCAAAGATCTCATCAGAAGATAGCTGTAATGGTAAACGTGTGGAGGCTGCAATGTTTATCCAAGACAACTTCAACAACGTAATGGAAGAAACTAGCCAAGGAACCGGTGAGCATTTAAACGCCATGCTAGACATCCTTGAAGTAAGCCCAGATAAACAAAGCCAGGTTATTACTCAAGTTCGTAGTGAATTATCAGAAAAAAATGATATTCAGCCCGAACAGTATTACAACACTGTAATTGCTAATATTTAAGCACTTCACTCCTCAATAATCTTATTGCTCTGCTGAGCTGCATGAACAATGAGATTTCCACTACGCCCTCAGAGGTTTCTGGGGGCGTAGTTATTATTCCGCCTCAGCCTACACTTTGTGATACCTTATTGAATTATCAAATAATTTTCTCATCGATGTACTGAGTTATAGCGCGATCACAGTTGGTGCAATTCACTTCTCAGTAAGCTTGACCTCCCTACAAAACATTAAAGGTCAACCTGATGAATTATCCGTTAAAAAAACATCCTCTTGCACTACCTTTTACGATTGCCTCGGCGATTGTATTAACAGGCTGTCAATTGAATGACGATAACCCTGATGTCGATACCAACGTCGATACCAGCCCAACCCCCAGCGTTCGTGATGCGGGCACCAGCGATGCCAGTGTGCTATTTGCTGACGCCGATACCCTGCTCACTCATCAAACCCACGCCACCTCGCTGACCTTGTATTACTCCGCCGATGGCACGATGCGCTATAACCCAGACACGCAGCAGGTGGAAAACGCCACCGCGAGTGTCGAATCTACCCTTGCCACCCGCGATAATTGGCAGGCATCGTTTCCCCATTTGCAAGGTAACGTCAAAGGGTTCGATTTTGACTTTGTTAGCGCCGATATCGCGCTGAAGCAATGGCTTAAAGGACAGCTTCTCGCTATCGCGAAAGACGGTGATACCGTATTAACCGCAACCGATGTGCAACCGGCCCGCGCGCTCGATGCCTTGTACGCAGAACACGCCGAAAAACTTAACTTTGGTGCCATTCCTGACGCTGGACACACTGAGTTTCGTCTCTGGGCTCCTACCGCACAGCAAGTGTCACTCGTGCCTTATCAAGCTGCGAGCGAAGAAGGCGCGCCAAAACAGCGCCAAACGCCCATTAAAATGGATTTCGACGCCGAGTCGGGAAGCTGGCATGTCGCCACCAGTGCGCTAACCCACGGCGACTATTACCGTTATCAACTGTCGGTCTATCACCCTGCCACACACCGTGTCGAGCGTCTCGAAGTCACGGATCCTTACTCACATAGCTTGTCGACCAACTCAAGCTATTCACAGGTGGTCGATCTGAATGCATCAGCGCTTAAACCCAGTGGTTGGGATACGCTGAGTGCGCCTCACTCGCAGCAAAATCCCGCCAACAGCGTGATTTATGAGGCGCACGTGCGTGATTTTTCCGCGCTCGATCAATCTACTCCCCAAAAACTGCGCGGTAAGTACCTTGCTTTTACACAAAACACCACTGAGCCGGTCAAACACGTAACCGCGCTTGCGCAATCTGGAGTCACTCACTTACACCTGCTCCCCGTGTTTGACATTGCCTCCATCAACGAGGACGCGGCACAGCGTATCGATGTCACCGACCGCTTCTCCGCGCTATGTGACAAAGCACCCTCGCTAAAAGATACCCCGAGGCTGGCCAGTGAGTGCGACAACAATCAAACCATCCAAGCGGCATTAACGGATTTAGCCGCCCAAGACAGTGCTGATACCCCCTATGTGCAAACGGTAATGGCGGCGATGCGTCAATACGACAGCTTTAACTGGGGTTACGATCCTTTCCATTACACCGTGCCCGAAGGCAGTTATGCGACCGAGCCTGAAGGCACCGCGCGTATCCTCGAGTTTCGTAAAATGATCATGGCCATCAAACAAAATATCGGCATGAATGTGGTGATGGATGTGGTCTACAATCACACCCACCAAGCAGGCTTAGGGTCCTATTCTGTGCTAGATAAAGTCGTGCCTTGGTATTATCAGCGCCTTAACCCCGTTACTGGGGACGTTGAGCAATCCACTTGCTGCTCAAACACCGCACCTGAGCATCGTATGTTTGCCAAACTGATCGATGACTCGGTTGCCACTTGGGTGAAAGACTACAAAATCGATGCCTTCCGTTGGGATTTGATGGGGCATCACCCATTAGCGCAGATTGAGCATACGCTAGACGTTGCCCGCGATATCAACCCAGATGTGTATTTCTATGGTGAAGGTTGGAACTTCGGTGAAGTCGCCAACGAACGCCAGTTTGTCCAAGCCACCCAAGCAAACCTGGCAGGCACAGGTATTGGCTCATTTTCTGACCGACTTCGGGATGCAGTTCGTGGCGGCGGTCCGTTCGATGGTGGCGAGTCTCTGCGCAAAAACCAAGGTTTTGGTAATGGTCAATGGGTCACCCCTAATGATTTACAACAGCAAAACAGCGGGGAAAGAGCCAGTGCCCTGCATAATGCCGATCTAGTTCGTTTAGGTATGGCGGGTAACTTAAAAGATTTTCAGTTACAAATTGCCAATGGTGATGTCGTGCGCGGTGACGAGGTCGATTACAACGGTCAACCGGCTGGCTACGCGCAAGATGCTTGGGAGGTTCAAAACTATGTCTCCAAGCACGACAACCAAACCTTGTGGGATAACCATCAATACAAATTCCCTTACGCGATGCCGCTTGCGACACGCGTCCGCGCCCAAGCCGTGTCACTCTCCACTGCACTACTGGGACAAGGGGTGCCTTTTATTCACATGGGCAGCGAGCTGCTTCGTTCAAAATCCATGCAGCGTGACTCGTACGACTCGGGCGATTGGTATAACCGCGTCGACTTTACCCGACAAACCACGCAGTGGGATCAAGGGCTACCGCGTGAAGATAAAGACGGCTACAACTGGCCGATGATTGAAACCGTGATTGCCAACCACAACAGCGAGGCCAAACCAACACCACAGGCAATCAGCAACATGGACAGCTACTTTAATGAGCTGGTGGCACTACGTATGTCATCAGGGCTGTTCCACTTAGGCCAAGGCAGTGTGATCAACCAACGTGTCAGCTTTCACAACACCGGCGTCTCACAAAAGCCGGGGCTAATTGTGATGCAAATTGATAACAGTGGCAGTCTGCACGACAGCACAATTGATGCAACGCGTGACGGGATTATCGTCGCGATCAATGCCTCAGGCGCGGCGGTCAATGACTTTGATGACATCAACGCCACCGGCTATCAGCTTCACAGCTTACAAGCCAATGCGAGCAACGGCTCGATAGCGTATAACCAACAGGCCGCTCAAGTGACCAACGGCAAACTCACCGTACCCGCTTGGTCCGTCGCCGTGTTCGAGAAACCTCATCAACCTTAACCCTCATTGGGGGAGTATTGCTCCCCCTTTTTAATCAGCTCTATCCCGCGCGATTCATCTCGGTATAATGCAGCCCTTAGCTTTTTATCGATGAATGGCATTATGGTCAAAAATCTGGTCTCAACCTATCTGAAAGGGATAGCAATGGGCGCCGCTGACGTCGTTCCTGGCGTATCTGGCGGCACCATCGCGTTTATTACTGGCATCTATACACTATTGCTGGAAAGTATTCGGCGTATTACCCCGAGCTTGTTCTCGCTTTGGCGGCGCAAGGGCTTAAAGGCCGTATGGCAACACATCAACGGCACCTTTTTGTGTGTGTTATTAGCCGGAATTTTAAGCAGTATCGCAGGTTTAGCGAAGGGCATTAGTTGGATGCTGGCCAACCATCCCATCCCTCTGTGGTCGTTTTTCTTTGGTCTTATCATTGCGTCAGCACTGCATATCGCCAAACAGCTCCCCGCCCCTAAAATCACGCTAAGAACGGTACTCGCCGCGCTTATCGGTATCGGCTTTGCGTATTGGATCACCGTCGCTAATCCGTTGCAATTGACAGCCAGCCCTCTCACCGTCTTTTTATCCGGCGCCATTGCCATATGCGCCATGATTCTACCTGGGATCTCGGGCAGCTTTATACTGTTACTGCTCGGCATGTATAGCCCGATTCTAGACGCGGTACATCAAGGCCAATGGGATATGCTCGGCTTACTCGCCTTGGGTGCCATCGTCGGCTTATTGAGTTTTTCTCATTTACTGTCCTGGTTATTAGAGCGTTTTTATGCAGTAACACTCGCCTTCCTTACCGGTTTAATGTTAGGCACATTGGGTAAAATTTGGCCTTGGAAACATACTCTTACCTGGCGGACTAACTCATCGGGTGAACAAGTCCCTTTGATGCAAGATAACCTTCTACCGGGCGCGTACGAGGCAATCGTGGGACATCCGGCACAAGTTGGCCTCGCGGTGATTGCCATGATTACGGGCTTTGTGCTGGTATTGCTGTTGGAGCGCTTCTCGCCTAAACAGGACTAAACCATGAATGTTTCATCCTCACGCATGCCCGTGAGTCGCCGTTTATTGATCCCCGCCAGTATCATTATGCTGGTGGCGCTTGCGTTTTTTACGCCAACTTGGCTAACCACTTTTGTTGAAAGTGAAAACAGCCCGGCATCCGCATCAACACACTCATCCGTGCTAACAGATGCGTGCGTGCTCAATCAGCAGACTTGCCAGTATAAAGGCTACCAAGCATCACTCGCTGAGCCGACGGTGCGCCCTATGAATGCAAATAGACTGACGGTCATCAGCCCTGAACCACTCGCGCGAGATACCTTACTGGTCAAGCTCAAAGGCGTGGAGATGAACATGGGTGAGTACCGGCTTGCGCTCAAAAAAACTGATGAGCAAACCTACCAAGGAGAATTAATGTTGCCCGTCTGCACAGAAGATAGCATGACATGGGTAGGCACGATTACGCTTGATAACGAAGCAAAAAACCATTTCCCCATTAAAGTACGCATGGAGCGATAATGAGTAAAAAAGCTTGGCTAGTCGCCATTATTGCCGTTTGTGTTGGCTTAGGCGCACGCGCCCTTTATGACAATTACCAACAAACACAACAACAAGCGCAAGCTGGCGCGTTGCAGTCCGATGGGCAGCCTTTCAACCTATATAATGTTGACGATCCCCGACCAAGGATTGTTTATTTCGGCTACACCCATTGCCCTGATGTATGTCCAACATCACTTGCGGTTTTGTCGGCGGCATTAAAGTCGCTGCCAGAGTCGACGCAAAAGGCGGTATCGCCTGTATTTATCACGCTGGATCCAAAACGTGATACCAGCGAAAAAGCCGCCGAGTACGCGCATTTTTTCCATCCTCTAATCACAGGCGTCAGCGGCTCCAAGGCGCAAATTGATCAACTTGCGAAACGCTATGGTGTGTTGTATCGCATTACCGAGCTGGAAGACTCTGCCATGGACTACGCCGTTGACCATAGCTCTTTTTTCTACTTTCTCTCGCCTGATGGCGAGCTTTTGGAAAAAATCCCACACACCTTAAACCCCGACATGCTGGTCGCCGCCGTTCAACGGGTAACTGATAACAATAAGGAATAACAATGAAATTTCTCAAGCCTTTTATTGCCGCTATTGCTTTTATACTGGCTCCCCTAGCGCATGCGCATGGCGAATTTTTTCTTCATGATGCTTATGCGCGCGCGAGTGCTCCTGGTGCGCCCAACAGTGCGGCCTTTATGGTGTTGGATAACCAAAGTAAGGTGCTAAAACGAGTGGTGAGCGCCAGCACACCAGCCGCCAAACGGGTTGAACTGCATGAACACGCCATGGTGGATGGCATGATGGAAATGCGTCAAATCGCGCAAATTTTAGTGCCGAAGGGCGAGCAAGTTATTCTAAAGCCGGGGGGCTTGCATGTGATGCTCTTTGACTTGGTAAAACCTTTAGAGGTTGGGGAACATATTTCACTGACATTAACCACCGCTGATGGCCACACGCTAACCAAGCAAATTCCGGTAAAAACCGTCATGGCTGGCATGAAACATCACAGCGGTAGCGAATAAGAGGCAGTAACGGCGGCCGTAAGGTTGTACAAAAAACAGCCAAAAAAGGCGAAAGCGGTCATCTCGTGTTAACTACGTCAAGGTATGATAGCTAAGTGAAGGGTTGGCAAGCAAAATCTCTTGTTAGCGTCTAAGGTTAGGTGTGGTCACGTCTAAGCGTGATACTTCTAACGTTATGACGATTTTAAACAACAGTCGAGGTTATCTATGAAAATCCGTCCAATGGCTCTAGCTGCGGTCGTATCAAGTGTTTTATTGATGGGCTGTACCAATACCACCGCATTACAACAAAGCGTCAATGATTTATCAGCAAAGGTCGACGCGCTCTCCAATGACGTTTCAATGATGAAAAATGACGTTAGTGAGACGAAAAACACATCAGGCATGGCCTATGATGAAGCCAAACGTGCGAATAAGCGCATTGATAATATGGCGCAGTCATACACAAAATAAACTTTTAACAACGCTTACTCATCGTTGAAATAAATAGACGCTAAATCGGTAAGCTATCTTAATAAACGGCGCACGATGCGCCGTTTGTTATTTTTTGACTCCCGGGCGATTAACTGACGGGACGAACGTATCTGCTTGAGACGTTGATTGTTGTTCTATCTGTCGCCAGATTTCCTGTTGTGCTGACGTGAGAGAAGCTACCTCAATCGGGAGCCCCTCTTGTACCACTAAAGCCGCTCGGTAACGCTGTGTTGACAGGCCAAAGTGCTTAAATAAAGATAAAATCCTTGGATCCGGTACTCGGGTGATGCGTTTATCCGCCTCATCAGGCGTATCAGAGAGCGGGCGATGCGCCTCAACCATTACACGTCCATCAGGCTCAAGACTCACTTTGGTCGGTGTATCAATAATACGCACAGGCGTACGAACATCCACGGCATCAAATAACCAAGCAATGTCATTCGGCCGCAAGCGAATACAGCCTGCACTGACCCGTAAGCCAATCCCAAACGATTTATTGGTCCCGTGGATTAAATACTCACCATGCCCATAACCCAAGCGTAACGCATGTTTACCCAGGGGGTTATCAGGGCCGGCGGGTACCACATCGGGCAAGCTGATTCCGCGCGTTTGTCGGTATTCATCTTTAATGCTCTGAGGCGGGGTCCATGTCGGATTTTTTCGCTTTTGACTAATGAAGGTATCCATTTTTGGCGTATCTCGCCCAATCCGTCCAATACCAATGGGAAAGATATGAACACGCCGACGGATGTTTTTTTCTGTCGATGAAAGAGGCTCTCCGGTTTCGGTAACCGGGGCATCCTGCGCGGGAAAGTAATAAAGGCGAAGCTCAGCCAAGTTAATCACAATCCCTTCATGGGGCGGTTTCGGCAATAAGTACTGCTGAGGTAAACGTATCAAGGCGCCCGCTTCAGGTAAGTAGGGATCCACACCTGGGTTCAGCGCCAATAGCGCTAAAAAACCGACATTATACTGTTTGGCAATGGCTTCAAGGTGTTCGCCCTCTTCAACCTGATGTGTTTCAAGGGATCCGACTAACCGACTTCCGTCCGTGGGTAACAGGTAACTTGCAGCCTGTCCAGTGGGTATATAAAGTATCCATAGCAGCAACCCTACCCGTGTCGAGAGCCGAATCATTGGCCCACGCATCGATAGGCAGTGACTAAAAATAAACACGCGCCCCAGCTGCTCCTTGATATTCACGCTTGGTTTTCCTCTCAATACCGATGACACCCGTCTATCTATCAATAACTTCAAACCCCTGTTTCTCACCAACCTAACACCAAATAGGCTCGCAACAAAAAGCAAATTCTTGCCGGACCTAGGTGCTGCGAGCCGGTCGTTAGCCGCTGGCGTAAAATGGTATACGATGAGAAAGTGCGCACAAAGTAGCGTTTCTCGCTGATTTTTTGGGTGATTTAAGTGATATACTGCATACTTTGAACAGGGCGATTTGGCCACAAACGCTGTGTCGATATTTTGGTAGGAGTAAAACGTTTTTGTTAGATGATCTGGTCTCGCTGGCACTGCGCCAGTTTCAGCAAGATTGTGTCAAACTGTGCGAACATCACTATCCGACAGTTCACAATCGAGGCATGCGCGATACGCATATGGGTAAAGCGTTAGCGCGTCGTTTGATGCGTGTGCTTGAAGCGCATGATAGACCGGCACAGTTTCATCTTCTCGACGACACTCGCCCTCATAGCCAGACCGTGTACAAACTCCAGTTAGATGACAGCGCGATTTATATCCTTGCGCACCGCTTACTCAGTGGCAATAATGCCTGTCGAGACGCGTTAGTTCGTGATGTAGCTTGGCTACTCAACAACGGTATCACTGACCCTTCTGAGCCTGGACGCGTGATCATTGTGAGCGATCACTGGATTGACCGGACGAACGCGAGTAAAGCCGTTCCCTCATGGTGGTTAGGCCACCAGCCCATTCATGCCGATGCCTATCGAGCGCAAGGTATTCGCCTCGTATCTGCAACCACTAGCCTCTCAGATGCCATTTCTCCCCTCGGATTAACCGAAGGACGCTATCGTATCTTTCATCCTCTATTTCGGATAAAAGACAGCCTACCACTGCACAAATACTTGCTCATGACAGCGACTTTTTCGCTTGGCCTCGAAGAGCACACGACGGTTTAACCGGGCTTGTGCCATATCGATTTAAAGTCAAACCATCCGACGGCATTAGACGCGACATCTTGTAAATCTGGCGTCGCCATGACTCCCATCCAAATATGGAATAACGGGATCATCTGGTGTTCAACCAGGCAACGCGCCAAGGTTTCAGCACAATGATCATCTTGTGTTTCACGCCAACGTCGTGTTTCCGTCTCTATCTTGGTAACAAGCGCATCCGTACAGGCATGTAACACCAAATCATGCGTACCAAGCCAGTTGAATAACCCAACCTGTCCGCGCTCACCGAAGCTCATCGCGCCCAACCAAATATCAATTTTGCGACTGTAACGACCACTAAAATATTCCGCCGGAGATAGCGCTAAAACATTCACCGTGATGCCCTCTTCAGATAAATGTTTGGTTATGGCTTGCGCTATCAACGGGTATAAGGGGTGGTCTGATAAATACGCGACTGTCAAAGAGGTCCGGCCCGGCGCGGTCAGCTCACGCTCCGCTTGCACATAATGCATCCAGCCTGGCATTAATCCATACGCGTTGAATAATCGATACTCCCCCATGCCGTGCGCGGCTAAGCGTGGTAGCAGTTGCAGCGATGACAACTTGGCGTGTAAGTAATCTCGCCACACTGGCTGTTTGGCGAGCCCATCGCGACAATTAAGCAACAGATATCCGGCCCCCTGATCCATTTCGAGTTTTTGACTCAACGTCGTCTGATGACTTGCCAGTCGCTCGGGTGTGAGCGTGGTACTTGGTGTGAGATAACACATGGCTGCTTCGTCGAATACCATAATTTGGATCTCATCGGTCAGTGCGCGATAGCCAAAGTAATCGTCAAATGCTTCCAGCACCAAACGATGCGCTTGCCGTTCAGCCACGCGATACGGGCCTGTCCCCACAGGCTGATAGGCAAATTGCTTATCATGATCACAATCAGCAGGGAGAATTAAAGCTTCAGGGAGGGTGAGCGCATGATCGAAAAGAGGATCCGGGCAAGAGAGGTGAATATCAATCATTCTTGGCCCAGGTGATGTCACACTTGCCACATGGGCGAAAAAGCGCCGAGTCGCGAGGTTGGAAAGACTAGCAATGACATCATGCTCCGTCATCAAGCGCCCATCATGGAACCGGACACCCGGTCGTAAGTAAAAGCGCCATTGGCTTGCGGATATGGCATCCCAATGATGCGCTAAATCGGCAACGACAATGCGATCATTGCCCCGATAGCGCACTAGGCCGTTAAATATTTGTCCCACCAAGTGCTGTTCTGAGCGGCGCAGTGGTCCACGTGGATCAAGTTCTTCTAATTGACGGTAATAAGGCAAACGCACAATTTGACGGCCATTTTGCGTGCTCGGCCCCATTTGCTTTTGAATCAAGGTGACCAGCTTGGTGGAATCGTGATCCAAGCAGGCTAAAGCCTGATCGATTTTACCTTGTGTAAGCCATTGCGCCGCCTGCTCTTCGCGCAATGCCGATTCACTGCGTAAAAAGGTTAAACGTGACAACTTGCCTCGCCCAACAGAGGGTTGCCATGTTAACCAACCATGCTCCTCTAACTTACTCAAGACCATCCGAGCATTGCGCCGCGTGCACACGAGGATGTCGGCGATCGCTTGTAACGCTGTATCTGTATCTTCGCCGTTAAAGTGGTGATAAAGGCGGGTAAATTGTGCACGCAGTCGCTGACCAGACATAAAAGAGGAACTCAATCATCGCAATAAATGGGATTTCTATTTCCTATTTTACGCAACTCAGCACATGACGTCTGCTCATATTTAAATCACTCACACTTAAGCTGTGATCTCTAGCAGGCTATATTGGCGGGCATTGGCGAGGGGCGGTTTGTTCTAGACGCCGACTCGGTTATGATACGTTTCCTTTGTAGGCAATGAAAAGGGTGTTTATGAACGCGCCGGCAATTATTTCCCATTTTGATATCAAACAACGTTGGATGGCTTGTCATGTCAAACAAGCTCAGTTTCCAACCAAAGAAAGCCTCACTGGCTATGATATCTATCACGCCGCCACTCAGTCACCTGAACCCTTCGTTATGCCTGCGGCCCCAGCCACTCATCCATTAACGCTTTACTGGGTTGATAGCCATCCACTAATGATCCAATACGCCAAGCTTCAAGCCAAACAGTGGCCAGAATCAGATCATGCAAACATGCTGGCATACTTCGCACAATTAGCGCTTCAAGATGGCGTAGAAGTCGCTGAGGCCGGCGTTTCTTTATGCATTGGCACCCAAAATGGTGAAACCTGCGCCGCCGCCATGCGGGTCGACACTCAAGAAAACGGCCAGCCGATAAGCGGTATTTATGATCTGATTGCACCCACTGACGACGCCCGCGCACAACTTCTACGCGCAATGATGGAGGCGACTGACGACAACCACCAATGGGTGATTGCGCGTTAAGCAATCATGACACATTGAGCGTTACTTTCGTCGCGATTGTACCTACTTGCGTCAATGACTCGACGTTTTGATTGATGCTCATCTTGGCGCTTTATCATGGCGAATCAAAGGCTTAACGACGTTGTCTAAGCCTTCGACCTTGAGTGCCAAGCACAATTGCATCAAGTCACCGAGCTCGCCGTCGGGGAATTCCGCTTTGTTTTGAAACCACAGCAAGTATTCTTCAGGCAGATCAATCAATACACGGCCGGCGTATTTGCCAAACGGCATGGGCATGTTGGCCAATTTAATCAGTTGCGCTTTGTCCATGAAGGGGTCCTACCCGATTACGCTGTGGCTTGCTGGGTGCTATCACGTTGCTGAGCAATCATCTCAAGGAGCATGGTTTCTCGTACCAACGATTGGCCCGCTTTGTCGCTGTTTGCCATCACCGCTTTGTTATGCGCAATCGCGTGATCCAAACGTACCCATACCGGGCGCATCCCATTATGTCGCTCATAATGTTCAAATGTCGGCGTTCCAAGCTCACGATCCACCTGGCAATAAAAACAGTAAGAGAGCATGTGCATCACATCGGCGCCGTCGCGATGCCAAGGACGATATTCCTCAAAACAGCCAAACGGTTCAATATCCCGGATACCTCGAGCACCCGTCTCTTCTTGCAGTTCGCGGATCATGCCTTGCTCTTGGGTTTCCCCTTGGTCAATTCCGCCACCGGGTAACGAATAATCATCATAGCGTGCGGTATACATCAGTAAGATCTCATCACCCTGCAAAACAATCGCGCGTGCTGCATCACGCTTGATAACGGTTTTACTCTCTAGCGGTAGCACCCGCTCATCTGTATGTTTGGCAATAATCTGCATAAAACGCTCAGAAAGATAGATATTAAGCGCGAGAGTATATCACACATAGCGCATCACAGAGCTACTGGTCTTGTCCGCACAGAAACTTAATTTTCTCCGCATTTAAATAGCGTGGGTACGCCCTTTGAGCAATACTGTTTCCGATATTCATATCGGGATGATGATGCAGGAAGGGCAATCTAGGATGTTGCAAAAAATTAGTATACAGCAGCTAACCCTTGGCATGTATGTTGAACACATCGAAACTGAACACTCCCGCACACGCATGGCAAAGCCTGGCTATGTGCGTCGACCTGAAACGATTGAAAAGCTGCGTCAAAGTGGGGTGCAGCATATTTGGGTTGATGCGGACCAACTGTTAAACTTGGATGAGATCCACTACAAAGGCCCTTTGGTCAGAGGGAAGTATGCCGCGACAGGCGCGGATATGGATAAAGCCCGAGAATTAATCGATGCCTCAAAACAACAGCTTTGTCGGTTATTAAAAGATATCTACGCCAATAAGCCTATCGATATGACGCCTATCGAGGATTTAGGGCTCAGTATTGTTGATAATATTTTTGAACGACAGCACGCTGTTGCCTGGATCAGTGGTATTCGAGATAAAAGTGCCTACTTGATGGAGCACTCGCTTAACGTCGCGTTTTTGCTGGTTAATTTTGGTAAGCATTTAGGATTCGAACACCATACTTTACAAGAGTTGGCTGTGGGTGGAATTGTGCACGATATTGGTAAAGTATTAGTTGCCGATGAGGTTTTGAATAAGCCTGGCAAACTGACCGCTGAAGAATTCGATCACATGAAGCTCCATCAGGTCTTTTCTCAACCGGTGTTAGACAGTATTCCCGATTTATCGCAAACCGCACGTGATGTCAGTTTGATGCATCATGAAAAGCTTGATGGCAATGGCTACCCTAACGGATTACAAGGTGAAGAAATACATACGATTGGCCGCATGAGTGGCATTGTCGATATCTATGATGCGCTCACCGCCGATCGTTGCTATAAGCGAGCCATGTCACCGTCAGAAGCGTTTAAAATCATGATGGGACTGACTCCGTTTCATTTGGATCCCACTTTGTTGCGTGCGTTTATTCAGTGTATTGGCTTTTATCCGATTGGTTCGTTAGTGGAACTTGTCGATGGGCGTATTGGTTTAGTGTGGCAAGAGAACCTTGATGACATCACGCGTCCAGTTGTGAAAACCTTCTACTCCGTGCGCAGTAACCATTTTCGCGAGGTGGAGTATATCGACTTGGGTAGGCGCCACGATCTGCGCATCGCACGCGCTACCAGTGAAGGGGCACTAGATATCTGTGTCGACGCATTTCGTTAATCCTGTGACGTCGCAGGCGCTTTTGCGTATACTGCCCCGCCTCAGTGACCATTTTGGCCAAAGGTTGTTTTGGCCAAAGGCTGTGTTTCACCAAAGACTGTGGCTTTGCTAAATAAACGATAGAGAGAAAACAATGAGAGTATGCGCGGTTGATCTAAAAGGCAACGAAGCCAACCTGGTATTGCTAGATAGCGAGAATGACCTTTTTTCGGTACCTGATTGTCGAGCAAAGAAAATCAATGTGCCATCACCCGAATCACAAGAAAGCATTCAACATTTCCACCGCACCATGAGCAAGCTGGTCGAAGACTATCAAGTAGAAACGATTGTGATCCGCGAGCGTCAAACTAAAGGTAAATTCGCCGGAAGCAGTGCGGGCTTTAAAATGGAAGCGGTCTTGCAGCTTATCGATGGGGTTGAAGCAAAAGTGCTGCCTAATAACATCATGAAGCAAACACTCAAACGCCACCCGATCGATGTCAATCTAAAAGAATTGGGCTTAAAGCAGTTTCAAGAGCATGCGTTTTTAACAGCCTGCGCCTATTGCAATCAAGATAAGAAATAATCATCGACCACAGGGATGTGTCATGCCAGTTATCCGATATCCATCGCCATTAGGCATGCTGACATTAGAAGCGGATACCAATGGGCTCACGGGGCTATACTTGCCTCGCCGAGCACCGTCATCCTCAGCGGCAAGCATCGCGCCCGACGGTGACCCCATACTGGATGAAGCATGCCGTCAACTAGATCAATACTTTGCAGGAAAGCGGCAGGCATTTTCTCTGCCACTTGCCCCGCATGGTACATCGTTTCAACGCCGTGTGTGGGCCGCTTTGCAAACCATTCCGTATGGGCACACTGCCAGCTATCAGACCATTTCCAATGTCATCGGCAATCCAAAAGCCAACCAAGCGGTGGGCGGTGCGAATGGCAAAAACCCGATTTCTATCATCATTCCTTGCCACCGTATCATTGGCCGCCAAGGGCAATTAATTGGCTACGGAGGCGGCCTCGCGGCCAAACAAGCCTTGTTAATCTGGGAAGCGACTGGCGAATGGCCAACCACGCTCCCCAGTCCGCAAAGTGGTAAAGAGAAAGCCTTTGGCGCGTGACTACGCCGCTAACGCTTTAATCAGTCGCTCTGGCGTGAGTTGAAAACCGCAGTGCAGGTAAAAGCTTTGCGCATCGGCTTTGTGATAACTCGGGACCACTTCAATCTGATCACACCCTCTTGCCAGTAAATAGGTCTCCGCGGCACTGAGTAACTGGCGGCCGAGGGTCATATCCCGAAAGTGCTCATCCACCATAATGGTGCTGATACGCCCTAAATGGTTGGATTTATCCAGTTGTAAGATCACGTTGAATGCCACCACGCCTGCCACCAATCCACATAGTTCTGCGACCAAGACATTAGCATCCTCTGCGTGAATCAAGTCGGTGAGCGTTTTCTTCATTTGACTCAACGAAAGGGGATCAGGCTGACAGCGCACACACAAGGCGCAAATAGCATCAATATCGTGAAGGGTTGCCGGTCTAATCATGGTGTCTTCCTTGGTTGCCGAAGATAAGTCTCTAACATTTGCTATGGGCTAGGCCGTTGCATGGTAGCCCAGCCCCAAAACGATAAAGCGACGATTACTGTGCCTGTGCCATTTGCCCGCCTTTGACACGTGAAAGGGTGACACGACGGTCAAAGAAAAAGCCCTCATTGCTGGCTTGATCGGCCAGTGGCTGACTGTCGCCATAGGCAATCGTCTCTAACTGGTTCGCGCTAACCCCGACTGACACCAAGTAATCTCTCACCGCCTGTACACGGCGTTCAGACAGATCTTGATTGTAAGATTGACGTCCACGCGGATCCGCGTAACCGGCTAACTGCCACTGTGCCTCGGGCATTTGTTGGATAAAATTCGCTAATTCATCCAGCTGAATCATAAAGTGAGGTTCAATCTCGGCCGAGCTGGTTCGAAACTGAATATTCATCGCCAAGTCTATGTCCTCAATAGAATGTTGCTCTGCACGCAGGCGGGCAAGCTCTAACTGCGCCTCATTATATTTTTGCGTGACAAGGCTCAGTTGCGTATTTTTCGCATTCATGGTTTCAATCGTATCTTGCTGCTCAGTCGCAAGGGTTTCAAAACTCGCATTTTGCCCCATCACTGTGCCTATGATGGCGCCAGCCACCGCACCGACCGGTCCTGCGACCACTGCACCAGCAATAGCGCCGCTGCCCATACCGATCAATTCTGGCTTTTTGTCTCGCTCGACTTGCGTGGCGGCCATGCCTTGTGGTGTTGCAACAACAAACATAGAAACCGCAAATACAGAATGTGTGAGTGCTTTTTTAATATCCATAGTGTTCTCGTCCTCGAAAGAGTGGGTGTTGTGCCGTGCTGGCAATGAGGACATTAAAACAAGTAGATCAGGCAATTTACGGCTATAAAAATGGCAATGTGACGATCAATAATGGCAAAAATATGGCAATTGCGCGGAATCCGGCAAAAGGGGTTTTCTCTGCGCTGAGTTTGGGTATAGTCACTGCAACACTCGTGACCTATCCCGTACCATGAAGCAGATAGCAATTGTTGAAGATGAAGCCGCCATTCGCGATAACTATGCCGATGTGATTCGTCGCCAAGGCTATCAGGTTAATACCTACGCCGATCGTCCATCCGCCCAAACCGCTTTTGAGCAGCGGCTACCTGATTTAGCCATTATTGATATTGGTTTAGGCAATGAAATTGATGGCGGCTTTGCGCTATGCCAAGCATTACGCGCACTATCAGCGACCGTGCCCATTATTTTTCTGACCGCGCGTGATAGTGATATCGATACCGTGGTGGGATTGCGGATGGGAGCAGACGATTATTTAACCAAAGATGTGTCGCTCCCGCATTTGATGGCGCGTATTGCCGCTTTGTTTCGCCGTAGCGATCTCTTAGCACAAGCACCGTCGACAGAAGACAAACGCTTGCAATCTGGGCCGCTCTATCTCGATCTTGATCGTATGCGTGTGTACTGGCATGACCAACTGATTGATCTTACCGTGACTGAATTTTGGATGGTCCATGCCCTGGTTAAACGCCCGGGACACGTGAAGAGCCGACAAGCTTTAATGGATGAGGCACATGCTGTTGTGGATGACAGTACCATTACCTCGCACATTAAGCGGATTCGGAAGAAGTTTATGGCCATTGATAACCAGTTTGACTGTATTCGGACGGTCTATGGCATGGGGTATCGCTGGGATGAGGCACCAATATAATGGCAAGATGGCGTCGGCTGACTCAAGGTTTATGGCCTTATTTGGTCGGGATCCGGACTAAAATTGTCGTGCTCTCTAGCTTTTTATTGCTCTTGCCTTACCTGGGTTATCAATATGTCTGGGAGATGGAAAGCGTCTTACGTCAGGGCCAAGAACAAACTCTGATGGGCACAGCTCGCGCATTTGCAATGGGGATGAACGACCGACCGGCACTTTTCACTCATCGTCACTCACCAACGCGCCTCGATCCAGGTAAAGATTTGCATGCTTTTCGGCTTACCCACCCCATTACTCTGGATGGTGATCTACGCGAGTGGCAACGCTATCAGCAGCATCAGCGCAACTATCAGCGTGACGGGTTAATTTTCAATCAACGCCCCTATCACAGCGAGCAGCTATCCCTGTCGGTACTGACAGCAAGCAATGACCACGCCGTCTACTTAGCGCTCGATATTGTCGATGCGACCCCCACCCCTTCGCAAGATCAGAGCGATCTCACCAGTCAGGATCATCTTATTGTTGCACTAACCTCTCCCCAAGGCGCGTTTTACCGCGTGGCCCTCAGCCAAGATCCGCGCTCACGCGATGCTCATGTGACACATTTAGCAAGTGGATTGCCTGTAAAGTCCAATCAACATGAAACTGAGGGGCCGACGCAACCTTTACCCATTGCCGCCAAATGGCGTACGACAGACACTGGCTATCAAGTTGAGATAAAACTTCCATCAGATTGGGTGGGTCAACAACTCGGGCTGGCCTACTACGATCTGGACGATAGTTTCGAGCGCCCATTACGTGCCATTATTGGCACAGCCTCCACACGCACACCGACGTCACTTGGCAGTTTTATGACCCCCTCTGCCGCGATTCAAACCCTTATTGAACGCATGAATAATGACGCGTCGCGCGTTTGGGTCGTAGATACACATAGCCGAGTGCTTGCTAAAGATGGCGATATCCAAACCTCAAACGGTGTCTGGCAGTCATCATCAGCGCCACAAACGCGCCACGGATTGATTGCTTGGCTTACCGATACACTGCTCCGCCCTTGGTACGATCGCTTGCTAGTGACACCACCTGATCATTTTATCGATGCGATGCAACAAGCTTCTATTTACAAAGGTGTACAGGCACAGCAGGCACTACAAGGGCGCCCTTATGCAGGGTGGCGCAGTTCGGATGATGGCCAAGCCATGATTCTCTCCGCCGCCTATCCCATTTGGCTCAACAATGACGTCGCGGGCGCGGTGATCGTTGAAGAAACCACCAATGGCATTCGCAGTTTACGTAATGACGCTCTCGAAACGCTTTTCTCGGTGATGCTCGCGGTGATCTGCACGGGCGTTTTATTGCTGTTGTTATTTGGCTCGCACATTGCTAAGCGTTTACGTCGCTTACAACATGAAGCGGATCACGCCATTGACAGCCAAGGACGCGTCACAGGCGCCATCACAACCGCAGACAGCCAAGATGAAATTGGTCGCCTGTCACGCACCATGGCCGATATGGTCGGACGCATTGCTGGCTATAATCAGTATCTAGAAAAAATGGCCTCGCGCCTGTCCCATGAGTTACGCACGCCCATTGCCGTCGTACGATCCTCGCTTGAAAATATGGCGTACACCCAAACCGATCCCAGCCAGCTTACTTATATCAATCGCGCTCAAGATGGGGTTCAACGCCTTGCCGGCATTTTATCAACGCTAACCGAAGCGACGCGTCTAGAACAAAGCTTTGACAACGCCGATAAAGAGCCTGTTAACCTCAATGCACTGCTAGATGGATGCACTCAAGGGTATCGACTGGCGTATCCAGAAAAGACGTTCGCGCTGACGCTCCCTGAACAGATCATCACGCTTGAAGGTGTCCCCGATTATTTGGCGCAGTTGCTCGACAAATTGATCGCCAACGCGGTGGAATTTGACGACGGTGCGGCGCCCATTACGCTTGCGCTTAGCGTGCATGCTGACAAGGTGACCATGACCGTCACTAATACCGGGCCACTGCTTCCGAGTGATATGCGCACACAGCTCTTTCACTCTATGGTGAGTGTTCGACCCGCTCATCACGGCACCGATAAACCTCATCTCGGTTTAGGGCTCTATATCGCGCGTCTTATTGCCGATTTTCATCAAGCTCAACTCACCGCGGCTCACCGTCCGCAACAAGATGGCGTGACACTGTCACTTACATGGTCAATCACACAGATAACAATCCATTGATTGATCTAAAACGCATTGGCCCCAATACTGAACCGAACAGCCTTATCGCGATCAGAGCCAATTCATTAGCCTGGTGGCGAATAAATCTCCTACCGATAAAGCAAGGAGCAACGATGATTGAATTTTATTCTGCTGCGACCCCGAACGGTCAAAAGGTCGCAATTGCACTGGAAGAAATGGGATTGGCCTATCAGCTCCATCCCATTGATTTAATGGCTAACGAACAAAAACAACCTGACTTTCTCGCCATTAATCCCAATGGGCGTATTCCTGCGATTGTCGATAAAAGTCATGGCGATTTTCCAGTCTTTGAGTCTGGGGCAATTTTGCTTTATCTCGCGGAAAAAACAGGGCAGTTTTTACCTGAAGATACTAAGGCGCGGTCACAAGCGATACAGTGGTTGATGTTTCAAATGGGGGGCGTTGGACCCATGATGGGGCAAGCGAATGTCTTCTATCGTTATTTCCCAGAAAACATCCCCGCTGCCATTGAACGCTATCAAAAAGAGGGGCGCCGCCTGCTTGAGGTTGTTGACCATCAGTTGCAACGTCACTCTTACCTTGCCGGTGATAGCTATACGATCGCTGATATGGCCACGTGGCCTTGGGCAAGAATTCATGCATGGAGTGGTATTGATGTCACTGGACTCGACGCGTTAAAAGCCTGGATCGATAAACTGGCTGAACGCCCGGCGTGCCAAACCGCGTTAGTCACCCCAGCGTCCGCCGAAGCCAGTGATGAAGAGCGTGCTCAGCAAGCCAGAGGCATGGTGACACGTTAAACAACGCGATATACTCAAAACAAAGAGCCATAACAAGGTAACGGGTAGCCAACCGGGCTGTCCGTTACCTTCCCGTGATAGGTTAAGGAGCGTCTGTGTTAACCCCGTGTATTGGTCATTGTCGTCGTGAAGACGATGTCTGTGTCGGCTGTAAGCGCACACTCGATGAAATCATCAACTGGGGCAAAATGACTGACGACGAACGTGCGGCAATTATGGCTCAGCTCTCACAAAGGCCTGATCCACAACGGCCAGAACCTGCTCGTCGCTCAAGAAACCCGTTCAAGCGTCGTATCATCTGATGGCGCCAGCGGCTTACGGTATTCGATAATCACCGTATGGCCCTCGTAGTAAACCGCTTCAATATCACCATCAACAACGACTTTGTTGGTGACTAATACGTCTTGGCTAACTTGCTCACGATTACGTAAGCTGGGCAAAATTTTGTTTGGCTCAACGCCCATGACATGACAAAAGGCGAATACAAACCGGCTCTCTAGTACACCATCCCCATGGATACTGCGAGAAAACGTTAGGTGGCTCACTTCCAACTTTTTTGCCATTTCGCTTTGTGTGATCCGTGCTTTGGCTTTGTAAGACATCCAAGTTTGGTGCAGAGCTTGTCTGTCTTGCTCGTCAAACGTCATTCTATTTTCCAGTCGGTATACAATACATGGCGACCAGCGTAACAGACACATAGATTATAATGTCAGTACCTCGTTAATCGCGGGTAAATCTTGCCGAGCACACCCTGCTCGGTTAGGATCGATTCATTCCGATTACCATGAGAACGCACTAATGGATATCAACTTAGCCAACCTTCCAGCCGACGAAAAACAAAAAATAGAGCTTGATAAACAAGCTGCGTATGCCGTCTGGAAAGTGGTGAATAACCAAGCGCCACAAAGCCTTTACGAACAAGAAGCCAATGTTTTGGTGGATTGGCAACGTGATGTCTATTTATCATCTGTTAACAAGTATCGCGCTCAACCTGAGGCCTTTATTATCCCTGAAACGGCGACCGATACGACCGAGCGCTGAAACCGTCCTTCACTCACACTTACCGTGATCAACGTTTTACACACTCAGGCACCAAACACGGTGAGTTGGTGCCGAACCGCACTCAGCCTGCAAATACGATAACGTTTGTCCTCCCTCTCTACCACACGTACCGTTTTAAACCATCTTCTTCTGTCTGATTTTCATGACTCACTCAAAGCTAAAATGACGCTAGATTGTCATACATTTTTTGTTTTTTAAGTTGGCAAAATCGTAGAACCCACTCTAGTGTTATTCTTATCAAGAAATCTTCTTTGTTTATGAAGCAACTTGTACTGACAGTCTTTTAAAAGAAAATGACAATCTTGTAAAAGAAAGTGTTGGCTGGGTGACTCCTTGGTGGTCTTATCATAACCGCATAAAAAAGCGGGCAATAAGTTCCTACCTTGCAAGGAATTCACCCTTACTTTTTAGACAGTTTACTGCACGCTCAGTAAGGGGTAATCGCTATGACCTTAGGGTTCAAATCTCGCATTATTTTGGGAGTGGGTTTGCTCGTGACCCTCTCTCTGGTCGTCCTCGGTTCGCTGAATGCGATGTCATTACGTGACAACATGGTCAGTGCCCTAGTGAAACAAACGCAAAATAAGGTCGATCACCATGTGCTTGAATTAGAGCAATTAGTTCAATCCCAACTCAACGCGGTTGAAAAAGGCGCCGGGCACTTCGCCAGAAATTTGACCGAATCAGAGAATGTTGCCCAAGTACGGATGCTTGCCGATACGGCAGGTATCGCTAATGTGATTATGACTTACGAGAGTGGCCGTTCGTATATGTCAAATCACTCAAGCGACGGGATTACCACTAATGAATACGATTTTCGCGATCGTGATTGGTACCGTGCAGTTAAATCCAGCCAAGACATTCATTTGTCTGAAATTTATACAGACAAAGTAACAGGTGAGAAAGTGATCAGTGCCGTCGCACCCGTGTTTGAGAATGGACGGTTTATTGGTGCCTTACTGGGGGACATTCCGCTACAAAATGTGATCACTCAGGTAAGCCAAATGCGCTTTGCGGGCGGCGCAGCCACACTCACCGATCAAAACGCGGTCTTTTTTGCCAGTGATGATCCGAATGATATTGGTAAAACACCGTCGCAAGTCAGTGCAAACTTCTCTGAAATGGAGAGTATGTTCCGCAGCAATGAAAAAGGTCACCTCACGTTTCCCTATAGCGGCATCCAATTTGATGGCTACTTTCAACGGGTAAATTTGACCGAGGGGAGATACTGGACCTTGATGGTCTTTGTCGATCAAAAAACAGCACTGGCTGAAGTCACCGATGCTCAAATCGAATCGGTAGGCACAGGGATATTACTCTTGATCGTCAGCCTGGGCGCCATTTATGGCATTATTCAGGTCTCTTATCGACCCCTCCTTAAGCTTAAAGAAGCGGTCCTTGATCTCTCTCGCGGCGAGGGCGACCTAACAACACGCCTCGACGTTAACGGTAATGATGACCTAGCCCAGATCAGTGATGGCTTCAACCGGTTCGTCGAAAACTTACAAAATATGATGTTGAGCGTGGCAGAGTCCAGCCAGGCGATTTCGGCCAATATCAGCCAGTTATCACAAACGACCAGTGAAAATGAAGCTGTGTTAGATGCTCACTCAGCAGAAACCGAGCAAGTGGTCACCGCAATCACTCAAATGAGCGAGAGCGCACGGAGTATTGCTGAGAACGTATCTCAATCTAACAACATTACTGCAGCGGCCAGCAAAGAGGCCAATCAGTCACTAAAAGTAGTTGATAACGCTGTCGTCACGGTCAGTGCGCTGGTTGATGAAGTGGAAGAAATGTCGGGCCGTATTACCAGCATGAATACAGATGCAAACCGGATCAGTGACGTCTTAACCGTGATTGGCGATATTTCAGAGCAGACCAACCTCCTTGCGTTAAACGCGGCGATTGAGGCGGCACGTGCTGGTGAACAGGGCCGTGGTTTTGCGGTTGTCGCTGATGAAGTCCGCGCGTTAGCGGCGCGTACACAAAGCAGCACAACTGAAATCTCTGACATGCTCACTGCATTACTCGATGGCACGTCCAGCGTGGTTGAAGCGATGGAAAAAACCAAAGAGCAATGTCAAACCACGGCTGATAAAACCTCGGAAGTCTCAAATAGCTTGACGATTATGAGCGCGTCGGTCACTGAAATTGACGATGTGAGTACACAGATTGCAACGGCTACCGAGCAGCAAAGTTCAGTTGCTGAAGAGCTCAGTAAGAACATGTTGTCGATACGCGATATGGTGAGCAAACTCGTGGATAGCGGGAATCAAACCTCTGCCGCCACCAAGTCACTCACCCACTCTAACGAAGAGTTGGATCGGATGGTTAATAACTTTAAATTGCGCTGAGTGTCACTGGCCAAAGGCCATCACTCTCTATTGCTTTAAGCATCGTGATCAGGCGGCACTACCGCTGCCTGATCATCATCGTTAAAGGTTGTTGTTATGTCCCATTCACTGATATCCCACGCGTTAACGCCCGTTTTTTTAAGTCAGTATCAAACAATCCGCCAACATTTTTTTAATCGTGATCCTAAGCGTTGGCCTATTTATCACACACCAGAATTAGCGCACTGGCTTGCGAATGGCATGCAGCCTGCGTTTGAAAGCAGTGATGTGTTACTGAAGCAACAAAACGAGATCCCCACACAAAGTGACTTAGGCGCCACCACCTTTCCCAAGCTTGCATTACAAGCGGCAACCCATTCGAAAGACTGGACGTCACCTCGATCGGTCGAAAATGTGATTACCGCACCGTGCGATCCTGCTATACACGGTGCATTACTGGCCACAATGGCCAATCCTAACCTAGTCTACAGTGAATATGCGGGTTTATCGGTCGAATTAGAAAAGACGTTAGTCCGGCAAATGGCCAATCTCATTGGCTACGAACCTGATCTATCTACCGGTATATTCACGCAAGGTGGTACCTTTGGTAATTTGTATGGATATTTAATGGGATTGAGAAAACAGTTCCCCTATTCCGGGCAACGCGGGTTGCAAGGGCAAGACTTCCGCATGATTAACTCACTTGCGGGTCACTACTCCAATATGACGAACTTAGGCCTATTAGGCACCGATATCCCCAGACAAGCGCTCCGAATCGAAGTCGATAGCAATAATCGGCTCGATCTGGATGACTTTTCTCGCACCCTCAATCACTGTTTTGCCGAGGGCATTCCCGTCCCTACTGTCTTACTCACCTTTGGTACGACAGATACATTTGCGATTGACGATGTTGAGCGTGTCTGTCGCATTAATGAGCAAGCTTGCCAACGCTTTAATGTCACGGTGAAACCACATATTCATGTTGATGCCGCCGTCGGCTGGCCACTGATCATGTTTAATGACTACGCGTTCGACAACAACCCTATTGGTTTGAACAACAATCTATTAGAGAAGCTTCACGCATTAGCGCCAAAAATTCGTGGACTCCGTTTTGCGGATTCTGTGACCATCGACTTTCAAAAGTGGGGATATGTCCCCTATACCGCAAGCTTGGTGATGTTTAAGCACCAAGCCGATATGGAGTACCTAAAACAAGATCCGCACTACTTCTCTTATTTCGAGTCAAACAAAACAGCGCAAACGCATTTGCAGTCGACCATAGAATGTTCTCGTGGTGCCGCGGGTGTCTATGGGAGTTATTGCGCGTTGAATATGCTTGGCAAGCGCGGCTATCAAACAATGGTAGGACACGGCTTACAAAATGCCGAATACCTGAAAGCACACTTATCGTCACTTCCTCACTGCAAAGTTGTTGCGAAAGATAATCTCGGGCCAACAGTCGCCTTTCGTCTATATCAACCTTCAGCAACCCTAAACGTCGATGCCGTTTTTCAACAAGAGCAGTCACTTCACCACGTTGGTGATAAAGTGGGTAGCATCACTCAACATAGCTTGTTTCATCGTCAACACTTCCTCAACCGCAAAGGCAAACAGCTACAAACAAATTGGGTAGAATCCATTGCCCATACAGAGTTTGATCATCACGGGCAGTGTTTGTTTATTCCTGGAGAAAAAGCTGTATTTTTAAACCCCTATACGCGCTATCACCATATCGAGCAATTTGTTGCTTCATTGCAACCCGAATCCTCGACACAGCTTGTTTAAACGCCAGGTTCACCAACGCCAAAAGTGAGGCATAAACAGTGCAAGGACGGTGAAATACTCCAAACGCCCAAGGATCATGGCAACATTGAGTATCCAAATCCCGGTGTCTGTAACCGGCTGGAAGTTGCTACCCACTTCGCCAAACCCAGGGCCAAGGACATTAATACATGCCACAACAGCGGTAAAAGAGGACCAAAAATCGAGACCGGTTGTCATCATTAATAGTGTGAAGACACCGGTCGTCAGCGAGGCAAGTGACATAAACGCCATGACCGCTTGGGTCACATCGTTCGACACCACTTTATCTTGATACCGAATCGGTAATACTGCCGACGGATGAACCAATTGATGAAGTTGGCGACGAATAATTTTAAACGTAATGATGTCACGAATAATTTTATTCCCGCCCGCGGTTGAGCCAGAACAGCCACCGAGATAGGCACAAAACACCAAAAACAACGCCGTGGCCGCCGGCCAAGTACTTAAGTCAGCAGCACCGAAGCCGGTACTGGTAATAAACGACACCACGTGAAATGCAGCAAAACTAAGAGAGGCCCACAGCGAGTCGTAGCGTGCTTCACTATAAAGATACAAGCCAAGTATTGCCGACATGCACGTCACGACAATGAGAAATACACGTGATTCCTCATCGTCGATGTAGAGCTTCAAACCACGCCAACCGATGCGAAAAATACGAAAATGTAGCGCGAAGTTAATCGCGCCCAATAGCATAAAGACATTCGCAATCATAAGCAGCGTATGACTTTGAAAATACCACATACTCGCGTCATGGGTTGAAAATCCACCCGTTGATACCGTAGAAAAGCTATGTGCAACCGCATCATATGCGCTCATTCCCGCAAGGTAATACGCCAGTGCGCAGGCCAAGGTAATCACCAGATAAACCCCCCACAAATAGTGCGCGGTCTTAGCGATACGTGGCGATAGCTTTTCATCTTTGATCGGGCCTGGCGTTTCTGCTTTAAGCAACCGCATGCCCCCCACGTTGAGCATGGGTAACACCGCAACCACAAAGATAACAACGCCTAAACCTCCCATCCACTGGAGAAATTGGCGATACAGCAGAAATGCCGCTGGCATGTCATCGAGACCACTGAGAATAGTTGCTCCGGCGGTGCTCAGTGCGCTAATAGATTCAAACGTTGCATCGGCAAAGTTAACGCCTGTCACTAGCTTTATTGGTATTCCGCCAAGTAGCCCCACCAACACCCAGGTCAGCGTTGAAAACAACAAGGCATCGCGAAAGGTGACCTGATTGAGCTTACTTTTACGAAATAACCAAGAAATCACTAATGATGCCAGCATCATGAGTAAGGAGGGATAGAAAAAGAGTGTCGAGACACCGTCGCGAAAAATAAACAACGACAAAAGCCCGAAAACAAATTGCACGATGCCCATCCATAAAACAGGCATGCCAAGAAGACGCAGTGTATTTTGAAAGTTAATCATGACAGGGGCAACTCATCATTAACACGCCGTGGTGTGTAGGCTCCATTACCTACCACGCGTAACAACAGTGGCATGGCGAGTCCACCTCGCCGTCTAACTCTATCGGCCTTGTTTCATCATAGCAATATCAATGAAAAGCCCTATATCCACGTCGTTAATACCCTGCGAACAAGGCATTACATCGCAGACACAAACAAAAAAGCCGAGCATCACTGCTCGGCTTTAAACTATTTATTGTGCTTGACGACGCTCACCGCGTGCAGGCGCGCGACGCTCATTACCACGATCGCGGTTAAAGCGACGTTCACCACGGCCACCGCGGCTATCACGGTCACTACGGCCTCGGCCACCGCCGTTACGGTCACCACCACGACGTTCACGCATGATCTGACCTTCAACACGTTGTGCATTGGTCTCTTTTTGGCGAATACGCAGTTTTTGCAATTGCGCAAAGACTTCTTTCGGCATGGTTTTTGGCAGCTGCACAAACGTATGAGCAGGTGCGAGTTTGATTGCACCAATATTCTGCTTGTTCAAGCCAAGTTCGTTAGCAATCGCACCTACGATGTCTTTTACTTGTACGCCTTGCTCTCGGCCAACATCTAACTGATACGTATCCCAGTCAGCTGGGTTGGTATCACGGCGATCAGTACCACTTGGACGTTCATCACGGCGACGTTCACGACGCTGCTTTTCACGATCCATTGCCGCGATCATTGGGTCTGGGCCTTTATAGAACAAAGGACGTTTACCTTGCTGGCGCTGGAGTAACATAGCAGCCAGTGTGGTTGCATCAACGTCAATATCGTTTTGTAGTTGCTCAATCAGTTCAACGAATGGACCCATCGCATCGCCATCTTTCTTCTCAGCCAGTTCACTGGCCAGTTGAGCGACACGTGCCTCAGCGACCTTATCGCGATTCGGCAGTTGGATTTCTTCCATTTTAGTCTGAGTAACACGCTCGACGGTACGCAGCATCCGCATTTGGTTGGTGCGGACCAACAAAATTGCTTTACCCGCACGACCGGCACGGCCAGTACGACCAATACGGTGAATATACGATTCAGCATCAAACGGGATATCATAGTTAAATACGTGGGTGATGCGGGCTACATCAAGACCACGCGCAACCACGTCGGTTGCCACTAAAATATCAATCACACCACGTTTCAAATGATCGACCGTGCGTTCGCGCAATGATTGCGGAATATCACCATGCAAAGCTGCCGCTTTAAAGCCGCGAGCTGATAGCCAGTCGGCCAGGCGCTCAGTGTCTTGGCGAGTACGCACAAAGACGATCGATGCATCCGTGTCTTGGGTTTCGAGTAGACGGCTCATCGCTTCGTCTTTTTCGACACCTTTAACCACCCAGAATTGTTGCTCTACTTTTTCAACAGTGCGGTTGCTACCGGCTACGTCAACACGAGCGGGATCACGCAAAAAGCGATCAACAATTTGTTTTACGATTGGCGGCATGGTCGCAGAGAAAAGAACACGCTGTGCGCTTTCTGGTGCCTGCTCCATGATCCAAGTGACGTCGTCGACAAAGCCCATTTTGAGCATTTCGTCGGCTTCATCAAGAATAAAGGTATGAACTTCGTCAAGCTTAAGACGGTCACGGTTAATCAAATCTTTTACACGACCCGGTGTTCCCACCACGATGTGCGCGCCACTTTTTAGCGCTTTCATTTGATCAACAATCGACGCACCACCATAGATCTCAAGAATTTTGAGGCCTTTGATGTTTTGTGCCAGCGTTTTCATCTCTGCAGCAACCTGAATCGCCAACTCTCGCGTTGGTGCCATCACAATCGCTTGTGGTTTGTGTTGGTTTAGGTCAACTTTGTTCAACAACGGTAGTGAAAAAGCAGCGGTTTTACCGGTACCGGTTTGCGCTTTACCGAGTGCGTCACGACCTTCGAGGAGTGCAGGAATGGAGGCGGCTTGGATAGGTGTTGGTGTTTCAAAGCCCATTGAGTCAAGCGCAGACAAAAGGGTGTCGGCCAGATCTAACTGGCGAAATTTGGTTACAGATTCTTGCATTGGGATCCCAATCTATGAGTGTAGCGAAACGGGGCCCCTTCAGCGTTCTGCTCAACCATGAAACACTGTCTTTTATACAGTGTTAGTCACCAGCGCTACGGGCCTCAGTCATTAAGGGTGAATATACTGCGCTATTTACACCAAAAAAGCCAGAAAAAGTTGAACAAGTTCACAAAAAACAGACCTCATGGACATATATCTCGCAGCTTGTCGATGAAGCCAACAAATAGTGGACAAAAAAAATACAAACAAAACAGAGCACGAGGAGCCTGGTGTGGTTCACAGGATTTTATTGCCACGGGTTGGTTTTGAAACAGTGAATACGTATAGTGTGGCGATCCGTTAATCGAGACCCAAGTTATGTTTCAAGACAATCCCCTGCTCGCGCAGTTAAAGCAACAGATCCAAGAAACCCTGCCCAAAAAAGAAGGACAGGTAAAAGCCACCGAGAAAGGCTTCGGCTTTCTCGAAGTTGACGACAAAACCAGCTTTTTTATCCCACCACCGTATATGAAAAAGGTACTACATGGCGACCGCGTAGAAGCCATTGTTCGTACTGAAAAAGATCGGGAAGTGGCTGAGCCAGAAACACTGGTTGAACCAAGTTTGGATCGCTTTATCGGTCGCGTACAGTGGGTTCGTAACCGTCTGAATGTCGTGCCTGATAATCCACAAATGAAAGACGCCTTACGCGCGAAAACAAAGCGCGGCCTGTCACAAGACGGCTTAAAAGAAGGTGATTGGGTCGTTGCATCGCTGACGCGTCATCCTCTTAAAGGAGATGACCACTTTTTGTGCGAAATCAGTGAAAAGATCACCGACGCAGAAGACAAAATTGCCCCTTGGTGGGTCACCTTAGCCAAGCACAACCTACCTAACCAAGAGCCTGCGCCTAAAGACGCATGGCCAATGTTAGAGCAGGGGCTTACGCGTCGTGACCTCACCGATCTTCCCTTTGTGACCATTGATGGTGAATCGACCAAAGATATGGACGATGCTCTGTATGTGGAAGCCAACCCACAAGGTGGCTTTAGCATGACAGTGGCAATTGCCGATCCTACCGCCTATATTGATGCGGATGATGAACTCGACCAGGTTGCACGTAATCGCGGATTCACCATTTATCTACCTGGGCGCAATATCCCGATGCTACCGCGTGATCTCAGTGATGATTTGTGCTCCCTCCGTGAAAACGAACAGCGCCCTGCACTTTGTTGTACCTTCAATATTGCCGCGGATGGCACCATTGCCGATGACGCAGAGTTTTTCTCCGCATGGATCCAATCACATGGCCAGCTAGCCTACGACAAGGTGTCGGATTACATCGAGCAAGGCGAGCAAGCTCAGTGGCAACCGCAAACACCGGCGATCGCTGACCAGATTCATCAGCTTCACCAATTTGCGTTAGCACGCATTCAATGGCGTGAAACTCATGCAGTGACCTTCCCAGATCGCCCTGATTATCGTTTTGAACTCAGTGAAGATAACGATGTGATTGCTATTCACACGGATCAGCGTCGTATTGCTAATCGCATTGTGGAAGAGTCGATGATCAGCGCTAACATTTGCGCGGGTCGTAAGCTAAGCGAATCGTTTGGGTTCGGTATTTTTAATACCCATGCTGGCTTTAACAGTGAAAAGCTCGACGATGTGGTCGAGCTGGTAAAAGCGCACGACGGCGAGGCGGACAGCGAAAGCCTAGCAACCGTCGAAGGCTTCAGTGCACTCCGTCGCTGGTTAAACAGCCTAGACACCACCTATCTTGATAACCGCTTGCGCCGCTTCCAAGCATACAGTGAGATTGGTCATGAGCCAGCGCCACACTACGCAATGGGCTTAGATGTCTATGCCACGTGGACATCACCTATCCGTAAATACGGTGATATGATCAACCACCGCTTGCTTAAAGCAATTATTCGCGGCGAAACCGAAGCCAATGCCCCGGCCGATACCGTGGGTGAAGAGCTTGCCGGCCACCGTAAACATCACCGTATGGCCGAGCGTGACGTGGCTGATTGGCTTTATACCCGTTTGCTCAAACCAGAAGTTGAAGCACAGACTCGGTATACCGCAGAGATCTTTGATATTAACCGCGCAGGTATGCGTGTCCGCCTACTCGAAAATGGTGCACCGGCGTTTATCCCTGGCTCACTGATCTTGGACAACAAAACCCGGATTGCCTGTGATAAAGAGACAGGTACAGTGACTATCGACGGTAACGTTGAGTTCAAGCTTGGCGATAGCCTAGAAGTGGTTATTGCTGATATCAAAGAGACCACCCGTTCGATTGTTGCCAAACCAACACAGGTATTCACGCTCTCGGACACGACTGAAAGCTAATTACTGTTGGTAACTTGATAGAAAGCCAAGCCATTGCTTGGCTTTCTTTTTTCCTGGAGAATGATAATCTAATCATTAAATAACGTTTATCATTAAACCATTGCAATTATCACAGCCTACGTGCCTAGCGAGTCGTTAAAAAGTGATAGCTAATGGTGTTACCTCAACCCGTTGAAGAGGTTTCATGGGGCTTTTACGTTCATCTGCGGTCCGAATGGGGACCCCGATTGCTTTATTGTTACTCCTCGCGGCAGGTTATCACCCTTTGGTCACCTCACTCGCCCCCTATTACAACCTCATCTATGCTGCCCCCTATTTTCTTTTGCTCACTGCGCTGCTTTTAAGCCATCTGTTCAAAAGCGCACGCGTGGGCATGATGGTCATTATCTTATTAGTGGGATACACGATTATCCTAACGCGACTTCAATCCCCGCTTGAGCAAGGGACGACTTATCTTGAGTACTTGCTTTTAGCAGTCGCGCTGCCCATTAATTTGCTCTATATGATCATCGTACGCGACCAAAAGCTCACCTCTCGGTTTGGGGTGTTCTTTTTTCTCGCTATAGGTATGGAAATCGGGTGGTGTGCGCTACTGGTGCAGCAATTCGGCGAGTTATCTTCCTATTTTCAGCAGCATCCTATTTTAGTCAGGGCGGCGTCGGTTAGCCCCATGCCCGTGCTGCTGATTGTGCTGCTCTCTATTTTAATTTGTATCAGTACTCTTCGCCTTTTGCGCAAAAATAGCATTGAAGATCATGCGGCTTTCATTAGCGTATTATGCAGCACGATTACCTTGGTGTTTTTTTATGTGCCGTTTATATCGTCACTCGTATTTTCGCTCGCAGGCCTGCTGTTGGTTGCCAACCAAGTATCATTCAGCCATCAATTAGCGTTCGTCGACGGGCTCACCGAAATTGCGGGACGACGCGCACTCGAAGATGAACTAAAACACCTTGGTCGTCGCTACACTTTAGCCATGCTCGATGTTGACCACTTCAAGCAATTTAACGACACCTATGGCCACGAAATCGGTGACGATGTACTTAAGCTTGTGGCTAAGCAAATGGCGTGCTGTGAGGGAGGCGCCAGTGCTTTTCGTTATGGCGGCGAAGAATTCACCTTATTGTTCAAAGGCAAAACCACTGAGCACTGTTTACCTTTTCTCGACGCATTACGCGAAGATATTGCTCACTATCCGTTAGTGCTACGCGATCAATCTCGCCCTCATGATGACAAACAAGGCCGACAAAAACGCGGGCGAGCGAGCGATAAAAAGCCCGTTAACATTACCGTGAGTATCGGATATGCCGATGCCTCGCAGGCAGATACGCCCGAAGACGTTTTACAATTAGCGGATAAGGCGTTATATAAAGCCAAAGAGGCAGGGCGGAATTGTATTAAGGGCAGTGCGTGAAACCACTTTTATTGATCAGCGTTGTCAGTGTATTGTTTACCGGCTGCGCAACCCAGCATGATTCGCCTGCGGTCTCGCCTTTGCCGTCGTCAACCGACAACGTCAGCGATCAAGCCTTAACCCATACGCTGAACCAAGTGTTTAATCAGTGGCAAGGCACCCCTTATCGGTGGGGAGGCACCTCACGCCAAGGCATCGATTGCTCAGCGTATACGCAACGCGTCTATCAAGAAGCGCTCGCCACGCCACTACCGCGCACCACCCATGGCCAAGCAAAAACCGGCTATGCCATTGACTATCAATCCGCACGACAAGGCGACCTGGTGTTCTTTCATATCCGCCCAGGCTTGCGTCATGTTGGTGTTTACCTTGGTGAGCAGCGATTTATGCATGCGTCAGCTTCCAAGGGTGTGACAGTGTCACGAATTGATAATCCTTACTGGCAAGCGCGATTCTGGCAATTCCGCCGTTACTTCTGAGTGTGCGCTTTTACCGAATCGGCCAGTTCGCAACAGGGTTGATACCGCGGACACGTGACGACATGATCATTGACCATGCCTAGCGCTTGCATCAACGAATAACAAATGGTTTCTCCCACAAACTTAAATCCACGCTTTTTCAAAAAACGACTCATGGCACGGGACTCGTCCGTCGCGGTAGCCACATCGGCATCTGATTGATGCTGGTTCACAATCGGTACACCGTCAGTGAACTGCCAAAGTGCCTTAGCCAATGATCCGTACTGTTCCACCAGCGTTACTGCAGCCTTGGCATTGGTAAACACAGAGGCCACCTTCAGTCGATTACGGACAATCTCATGGTTGGCCATGATCTCAGCAATATTTGGTTCAGCCACCGCGGCAAGCTGATAAAAATCGAAGTGAGAGAAAGCGTCACGATAAGCCTGCCGTTTTTCCAGTATTAGCCGCCAATTTAATCCTGCTTGCGCGCCCTCTAAACAAATGAACTCAAAGATCGCTTGATCATCAAATGTCGGTACGCCCCACTCGGTATCGTGATACACACGTTCAGATTCACTGTACTGCGCCCATTGGCAAATTTTCATCTTTTTTCCCTTCTTCAAACACGACATCGGGTGTCAATTTTGTTGCTTATGGCACGAAATCAGCGAGTTAACTGGGTAAATGCTATCGTTATGTGCAATATAACGCTATCTTTGATCGCGATAAGTGCATGAAACGTAATAGAACCGTTAATCCTTGTTATTGATGCCATTCATACATAAATGCAAAGGGACACGCGTGACAAAAAAGCATATATTGATTACTGGCGCCGGACAGCGCATTGGCTACGCACTCGCCTGCCACTTTCTCAATCAGGGTCACCAGGTAACGTTATCTTATCGTTCCGAGCGCCCTCAAGTGGCCGATTTAAGGGCGCGGGGCGCGCGTTGTTTGCACGCAGACTTCTCAACGGATGAGGGCGTTTATTCCTTCATTGACCACATTGATGCTTTAAATCCCACTTTCGATACATTGATCCACAATGCGTCATCTTGGGACAGTGAGAAACACAGCCAAGATATTGCATCGCTGTTTGATAACATGATGCAAATCCATGCAAAAACACCTTATCTCATCAATATGGCCGCGCCTCGCTGGATGCAACAGGGTGATATTATCCATCTCACCGATTATGTCGCGCAAAAAGGCAGTGCCAAACACACCGCTTATGCTACCAGCAAAGCTGCGCTCGAAAATCTTACCCTCTCGTTTGCACAGAAAATGGCACCATCAATCAAAGTGAACAGTATTTCACCAGCATTAATCATGTTTAATGATGGCGATGATGAAGCCTATCGAGAAAAAGCACGCCGTAAGTCACTATTAAGATCGGTCCCCGGTGAGCAAGAAGTGGTGAATGCATGCGAATTTATCCTTGCGAGTCAACATATGACTGGCCAATCCATCAAACTTGATGGCGGCCGCCATCTTATCTAACTTTCGTGACCAGGAAACGACTATGAACGACGCTGTGATTAAAATAACCAACCTGCGCCTACGTACTTACATTGGGTTTAATCCTGACGAGCAGGAGAAAAAACAAGACGTAGTCATCAATGTCGAGATTCATTATCCAGGCCACAAGGCGTGTGAAGAAGACAACGTTGATGATGCACTCAATTACAAAGATATAACCAAAGCGATTATTGACTATGTTGAGAACGGACGTTTTCTCTTACTCGAAAAGCTGGTTGCGGGTGTTTTAGAGATTACACGTGATCATCACTGGGTGCGCTACGCACAAGTGACCATTGATAAGCCGCATGCACTCAGATTTGCCGACTCTGTCTCATTAAGCCTAAGCTGGACCGCTAACGAGTCGTAACACCGCACAGAGTTCGTTAGAATTATTCGAACATCATGTTCAAGGTGAACAGCTTCTATATTGCCGTTCACCTTATATACTGTGTTGGATTAGTAATTGGGAGCGGGAACAAATGACACCGAAAAATAGCTACGATCGCGTTATGCGTACGCTACACTGGCTATCGAGTCTCGTTATCGTTGGCCTTTTCGCTGTCGGATTGTGGATGGTCGACTTGAGCTACTACAGTAGTTGGTATCAAACTGCGCCACACTGGCACAAATCGATAGGCATATTACTGGCGATAACGACTGTTGGTCGACTTGTGTGGAAAGCAACACACACTATGCCCACCGTTGAAGGTAAGGCTTGGGAACGTAAAGCGGCAACAGCAGGCCATCATACTATTTACCTGCTCCTTGCCACACTGTTTGTCTCTGGATACTTGATCTCAACCTCAGACGGACGTGGGATTGAAGTATTCACCTGGTTTACTGTGCCGAGCGCAGGGGAGCTGTTTCCCAATCAATCAGACATTGCTGGCGATATACACTACTACGTCGCCATCACCTTGATTGTGTTAGCAGCAGGCCATGCCATTATGGCACTTAAACACCATTTTAAAGATAAAGACAATACGTTACGGAAGATGATCGGAGGAAACCCGAAATGAAAAAACTCATGTTAGCCATGGGAATGAGCGCCGCGACACTCTTATCTGGGCCTGCACTGGCAGACACTTATATGATTGACACCAAAGGCGCACATGCCTCGGTCAACTTCAAAGTGCCACACCTAGGTTACAGCTTTACCAAAGGTCGTTTTAATACGTTTGACGGCCAATTTGAATTCGACCCAGATAACATTGGCGCATCAAGTGTGTCGGTGACGATTGATACAACCAGTATTGATTCTAACCATGCTGAGCGTGATAAGCACATTCGTAGCGGTGACTTCTTGGATGTAGGCGAATATGGCCAAGCGTCCTTTGAAAGCACCAACGTAACCGACAACGGCGACGGCTCGATGACCATTACAGGCGATCTCACTTTGCATGGCCAAACTAAGCCAATTGAAATCGACGCTGAACTCGTCGGTCACGGTGAAGATCCTTGGGGCAACTACCGCGCTGGCTTTATGGGTAACACCCGCCTGGAGCTAGAAGACTTTGGTATTCCCACTATGGGCCCTGCCACATACGTTGATATGGAGCTGCACGTAGAAGGCATTCGCCAGTAACTTGCTAGACTCAGTAAACTAAAAAAGCCTTGGCCACATGCCAAGGCTTTTTTGTCGCATCAACACTGAAACCTTTTCGTCATAGTCTCTAGTTACGATGGCGGCAATAATACAGAAAAATTAGTTTAGCTATGACATTACCTATTAACATTGCATTCTTCGACTTAGACGAAACCCTGGTCGCTACCGACACCAAACAAGCGTGGCTGAAATATCTTTGCCAGTGCGATCTCGCCCCGCAAAACGTGGTCGAGCAAGAGAAGCGGGCGTATTTGGATTTTAAAAAAGGCCGCATCAACCTTGAGCAATATATGCAAGTGCAGCTGATCCCGGTCAAAGGAAAATCGATTCAAACCGTGGCTGCTTGGGCCACCGACTTTATCGATCAGCACGTCGCTCCCGTGGTGGTACCACAAGCATTAGCGCGTATCGAGTGGCATCGCAACCGCGGCGATCACTGTGTGTTAGTTTCCAACACCGCCGCCCACCTAGCGCGTCCGATTGGCAAACTGCTCAAACTCGATACCGTGATTGCGATTGAGCTTGAAACATTAAATGGCGTGTATACAGGCAGCATATCCCATTGTGTGCGTGATTTTCGTGGCAAGCATGACTACATGCAGGCATGGCTATCTGACCGTCATGACACGGTCGGCCACACATACGGTTACAGTGATTCGCACTGGGATGTCCCCTTGCTTGAGCAAGTCGACAGCGCTTTTGCGGTTAACCCGGACCCGCACTTAAGCCTGCATGCCCAAGAAAAAGATTGGACCATTATGGAATGGGCTCGCTACGACACCATTCGTGATTAGTAAAAGATCACAGGAAACGTGACGACAGGGCGCCTCGTGTGCCCTTTTTACCAACACGCACTTGAGAATGATTATCATAACCGTTATCTTTAACGTATGATCGGCTGGCGACCTCACGCCGTAGTCACACGCATAATGAACGAGATTAACGCTTATGAGAAAACACCTGCTAATTATTGCGGCGCTCTTGCTCTCTCCGATGGCGCACGCCGACCAATTAAAACACGCGGACAAGCTAAAAGTGGTGACCAGCTTTACCATTCTGGCTGATATGGCTGCCAACGTGGCGGGCGAGCATGCCGAGGTAGTGTCTCTCACTAAACCCGGCGCGGAGATCCACAATTACCAACCCACTCCGGGAGATATTCTGCGTGCGCAAGGTGCGGATGTGGTGATGTGGAACGGGTTAGGCTTAGAGCGCTGGTTCGAACGTTTTTTCCAGCACATTGATAAGGTGCCGAATGTGATCTTATCTGACGGGGTGGAGCCGATTATGATTGCCTCTGGCCCGTATCGTGGCAAACCTAACCCGCACGCGTGGATGTCGCCCTCTGATGCAATGCGATACGTTGATAACATCGAGCACGCCCTTGTTAAATACGACCCTGCCAATCAAACGCACTACCAAGCTAATGCCAAAGCCTACAAGGCACAAATTCAAGCCGTGTTCGCGCGTGCACAAGATGCCTTATCCGCAGTCCCCGAATCCCAGCGTTGGTTGGTAAGCAGTGAGGGTGCTTTTTCCTATCTGGCGCGAGATTTGAACCTCAACGAAGCCTATTTATGGCCGATTAACGCTGAGCGTCAGGGCACCCCCCAACAAGTGCGTGCGCTGATTGATACCGTGCGAGAACACCAAGTGCGTGCTGTCTTCTCCGAAAGCACCGTGTCTGATGCCCCCGCCAAACAAGTCGCCGCAGAAACCGACGCACACTATGGCGGCATTTTATATGTCGATTCGCTCAGTCAAGCTGACGGACCGGTGCCTGATTATCTATCCTTACTGACAGTGACCACAGAAACCGTGTTAGCGGGGTTGCGCCATGACGCACTATGATTTAACCGATGGCACGCCCAGTGTGTTAGATGTCAACGAGGTGCGTGTCGTCTATCGAAACGGCCTATGTGCCCTTGAGCACGCCAGCTTCTCGCTACCCGCGCAAACCATCACTGCCTTGGTGGGTGCCAATGGCAGCGGCAAATCCACCTTGTTTAAAGCGATCATGGGGTTTGTGAATCCCGGCAGTGGCAGCATTGCAGTGAACGGCACCCCGATCAAGCAAGCGCAAAAAGCAGGCTTGGTCGCTTATGTGCCTCAATCGGAAGAGATCGATTGGTCGTTCCCGGTGTTAGTGGAAGACGTGGTGATGATGGGCCGCTACGGCAAGATGTCATTTATGCGTCGCCCCAAAGCGGCGGATCATCAAGCGGTGGATGAGGCCTTGGCCCGGGTGGATATGACAGCCTTTCGCCAGCGGCAAATTGGCGAACTGTCCGGCGGACAGAAAAAGCGCGTCTTTCTCGCCCGCGCGCTGGCTCAGCACAGCCCGCTGATTTTACTGGATGAGCCCTTTACTGGCGTAGATGTCACCAGTGAAGAGTCGATTATGCGTTTGCTGCTCGAGCTCAAAGACGAAGGCAAAACCATTTTAATTGCCACCCATAACCTTGGCACCGTGCCCGACTTTTGCGATCGCACCGTGCTGGTCAATCGCGCGGTGGTGGCAGGCGGACACACAGAGCATGTATTTACTACTGAGAACCTGAGTGCCATTTTTGGCGGCAAACTGCGCCAGTATGTGATGCCCAGTGAGAAACTCCACCAAGACGCCGATCCGCGCGAGCTGTCGGTCATTTCCGACGATGAACGACCCCTGGTGGTGTATGGCAAGCGCGAACAAAGCGCGCAGGAGCGGCGCGAATGAGCTTACTCGATCCTCTCGCCTATCAATACATGCAAAAAGCATTGCTGGTCACCACCTTGATTGGCGGCGTGTGCGGCTTGCTCTCGGCTTTTTTGATGCTCAAAGGTTGGTCGCTGATGGGCGATGCCCTCTCCCATGCGATTGTACCGGGCGTTGCCGGCGCTTATATGCTGGGCTTGCCCTTTTCACTCGGCGCCTTTGTTGCCGGCGGCATGGCCGCGAGCGTGATGCTGTTTTTGCACCAACGTAGCCAGATAAAACAAGATGCGATCATCGGTTTAATCTTCTCGAGCTTTTTCGCCTTCGGCCTCTTTTTGGTCTCGATTTCGCCCGTCGCGGTCGATATTCAACAAATTATGCTGGGCAACTTGCTCGCCATTGCCCCGCTCGATGCGATCCAAATGCTGATCATTGCCTTGGTGAGCCTCACCGTGCTGGCAGTGAAATGGCGTGATTTTATGCTGACCTTTTTCGATGAAAGCCACGCCCGCTGCATTGGCTTACCTGTGGTGGGGCTTAAGGTGCTGTTTTTTGCGCTGCTCAGTGCTTGCACCATGGCGGCACTTAAAAGTGTCGGTGCCTTTTTGGTGATTTGCTTAGTAATCGCCCCCGGTGCCACCGCCTATTTACTGAGCGATCGCTTCGGACCCGTGTTGGTACTGAGTGGTGTCATCGGCATACTCACCTCACTGTTTGGGGTGTATATCAGCTATTTCGCTAACCTTAACGCCGGCGCACTGATTGTGTTGGCCCAAGTGGGACTCTTCTTAGCCGCCTTTGTGTTTGGCCCCAAACACGGGATCCTCGCGCGGCGCGCCAAACGTCAGGAGGCACTGCAATGAATCCGTATCAACTGACTTTTATGCAAGATGCGCTGCTCATGGCCGTCTTAGTGGCGCTGCCTTGTGCGCTGCTTTCTTGCTATTTAGTATTAAAAGGCTGGTCGTTAATTGGCGATGCGGTAGCTCACGCGGTGCTGCCGGGATTGGTGTTGGCAAACTTATTTGGCCTGCCGCTGATTGTTGGCGCCTTTGCTGCGGGCTCCGCATGCGCCACCAGTGTGCATTGGCTCAAACAAAATAGCCGTGTGAAAGAAGACACCTTACTGGGGATTGTGTTTTCTGGCTTTTTCGCGCTGGGGCTGATTTTGCAAGGCCAATTCCCGTCTGATTTGCACCTTGATCATATTCTATTTGGCAACCTGTTGGGGATTAACCACCAACAGCTGCTCACCGCCGCCATCACTGGCTTAGTCGTGCTTGCGCTTGTACTCCTTAAAGGGCGAGATTTAATGCTGCTCTCGTTCGATCCCGCACAAGCCAGCGTGCTCGGGCTCCCCGTGCAAAAGCTTCACTGGCTCTTACTCTCGGTAATGATTGCCACCATTGTTGCGGGCTTACATGCGGTGGGGATTATCTTAGTGGTGGCGATGTTGATTGCACCGGGCGTCACCGCCTTTATGCTCAGCAAGCAATTTAGCCGCATGTTATGGATTGCCTGTGCCATCGCCTTAGTCACCGCCGTGGGCGGCGTCACTCTGTCGTTTTACCTCGACAGTGCACCAGGCCCGACCATTGTATTGCTACTCACAGGCTGTTTTGTGGTGACCTTTGCGTGGCAACAATATCAAATCCACCGCAACCAAAAGCGCCCGCAACCGACGCAGCAAACAACAAAAGCAACGCGCTCTGCCACCACGCATTCAGCGCAATCGCACTGATCGGCATCGGCGATCCCAACCTGAGCAGTGCGCGAGATAGAGCTCGCGCTCCGATCGCGCACCGCCCCACCCATTCGACTCGCCCCTCGTGTTCTAGCCCACGTCTTGTACCCACCTCACAAAACATGGCTTACCTAACACTTTGGACAATAGCGCACGAAAAACAAAACAGCCCTTGATACACTAATCCCAAATTTGCCAACTCAATGGCGTGTTAGGTGCCGACAACTAACTGGCGGTAGCGTGGCAAAACGTGCGCGTTTATCCGTGACAGATGCACACTTTCGCAGAATGGATGATTAAAGGTATCGATGAGTCATGCGTTTACAGCTTAACGCGTGGGGATAGTGTGAACGCCCGAGAAGAGATAGGGGGCGGGCACACTTTCTCGGAAAAGCATTATGCATGAGAGGCGATAAATACTATATATTTCAGTTGGTTAAATGAATAAAAGTGAGTGTAATGGTTTTGGGAAATCGCGTATGCGCACTAATGCATTATTAGGCATCCGAGTCACCTCGTAACAAGCAATCCGAGTATGGCACCAATGAAAAAATTAATGAAAACGCATCTCCCTGGGGTGAGGCTTACCAGAGCCCCCGTGGACTTATACAGCGGTATAGTGGCGCAATAGCATATGTTGCTGTAACTACAAAGACTGGAGATGAAAGTATCGGCACAGCATTTCACGTCGGTGACGGTGTCCTTGTTACTGCTCGACATGTAGTTTACGGAAATAAAATCAAAGAGGTTGGACAATCTAGTAGTTCCGCGAATCTACCAGACATATGGTATCAGCGCGAAAGCGGCAACAATCTTAGCGAATATCAGCAACCCGCTCATTCAATCACAGGTCCGCTATACCATCCAGATGAAAACGTTGATGTCGCAGTTATAGTTTTAGAAGGATTAGAAAAACCAGTCGTTCCGCTAGGTTTCCATCTAGACGACTGGCTAGACGATAGCCTTACTTTGACCGAAGCAATTGTAATGGGTTATCCACCGATTCCGTTTGCTAAAGGGCCAATGCTAGTGACAACTCGTGCAGAAGTGAATGCTATCGTAGACCTACGTGGTAATCCTCATCCTAGGTTTGTTCTTTCAAGCATGGCGCGTGGAGGTTTTAGCGGAGGGCCGGCAATCTCTTGCTACGATTTCGGTCTGGGGATAATTATTGATTCTCTCTGCCACAACAACGATGTAACGGAGCTCGGCTACCTTACGGCTTTGTCGGTGGAGCCCATTTTGGATGCGCTAGGCTTTCATAAAGTGCTTCCCTCTGGCGTCGAAGCTTCGTGGACGCTATATGTTGGTGAGTCGCCTTGGGAGCATGGGACCGAAAATGAAGAGTAGAAGGTATTAAGCAGTACGCAGAGCCTACTAAGTTTCGCAATTTGAGTGGCTGGAGGGGTACACGATGGATGTTAATATTAAACAGATGGAAGGGATTTGGACGTTAGGTTACTCACTTGACAGGCATACGATTCGAAGCACACCAATTGGGTATAACGAGTATGGATACATGCAATTTGATACCGAACGCCCGGAGGCCGGAGAGGCACTATTTCAGCTAAAATATCGGTCGGATTATTCACAGGTTCCGATAATTGGGCAGCAATTATGCTCTTCATTTGGGAGGGCTTTCTCGTCAGCGAACTTGATAATACCCATGCCAGCTTCAACGCCAAGAAATCGACAGCCTGTTACAGAAATCGCAAGAGACCTATCACAACGTATGGGCATCCCTTATGTTGAAAATCTACTGGTGAAAACCGGCAGCACTTCCCCAATGAAGGACATTGAAAAAAGGGAAGACAAAGTGTCTGCCTTAGTAAACGCATTTACAGCATATGACGTATTAGGTGAAGGTCTATTTGATGCTTTGATCGTAGATGACCTTTTTGATACCGGTTCTTCTTTGGAAGCAGCGACAACAGTACTACGAGGCTATAGTAAGATAAGAAATGTCTATGTGGCCACAGTGACTAGGAAAAGATAATGCACAAAGTGTTTATATCCGGCTCTATGGGTATCAAAAACTTGGATAAAAATATTCAAGCCAGGATTAACAATATAGTTGACTCCGGATACCAAGTGATTGTTGGTGATGCAAATGGGGTAGATAGCTCCATTCAGGAATATTTAATCTCAAAAAACATGAAGTTAGTTCTTGTATATTGTTCGGGTGACAGTCCAAGAAACAATCTTGGGCGTTGGCCAGTATCAAAAATTGATACGAACGAGCCTTCAGGAACTAGGGCATTTTTTACTGCTAAAGACTTAAAAATGGCCGAAGATTGTGACTATGGATTAATGGTTTGGGATACGAAGAGCACCGGGACACTGAGTAACGCAATCGAACTCTTGAAGAGAAAGAAATTAGCTCTAGTTTATGTCAACAAATCTAAGGAATTCCTAAAGATAAAGGAAGCATCCGATCTCGAAAAACTTATTTCTTATATGAGTTCATCCGCATTAGAAAAGGCAGATAAAAAGCTCAAGATAAGAGAAACCATACAATCTTTCAAGCATCAACAAGGTAGTTTGTTCTAGATACCTAACCAGACGCTGTTGCCGGACAATTTCTCCACCGCTTCGCGGTTTCAAAATTGCCTCAAAGCTTCGCGCTATATGCCTGCATCACACAAAAATATGCGCCTATTAACAGAGTAATAGGCGCGACAGTTTAAGTTGCTTGAGGAGCAGTATTTGGGTCAATAGTGATCTGTGGCTGAGTTTCTGCAATAGAGTTCCCAACGTTATCAATGGTTTGAATATCTGTGTTTGGTAAGAATGGCTGTGTTTGTGACAACTCAAGCATCTTCATTACACCGATTATATCCATTTCACTAAGAGTACACTCTCGGTTTTGTCTTTTGCAGGCAACTTGAATTGCTTCAAGGATAAAACCTGCTGTATGCCCTCTTTGCACTAGATCATCTATATTCACTAGGCTTTTCACTAGATTAAAAATGCGTTGATCAATCATGTTGCCTCCTTGGCTATAGTCAGATTGACGTAGATACCATCTCTCCGAACCATCCGTAAAGGGTTATGTAACCACTTGCGGGTGGTATTCGCTTTGATGTTTTACAACACCAAAACAAATCTGTACCAGCTTGCGCATTCCAGCTCCTAAAGCCTGCATTTTACTTTTACCGTTTTCCATTAGGCGCTGATATTGTACCTGGATATCCGGGTTATATC